>NZ_JBEXJK010000063.1:0-28258 GCF_040609095.1 Kitasatospora sp. NPDC004799 | reverse complement strand
GCGGGTAGCCCGGCGCCGGGTAGCCGTAGCCCGCGGCCTGCGGCGGGTAGCCGCCCTGGGCCTGGGCCTGGGCCGGGTAGAAAACGACGCCCCCCTCGCCCCGCTGACCACGCTCCGGCTCGGCGGCCCGGCCCGCCGCCTGGTGACCGCCCACACCGACGACGAGGTGATCGCCGCCGTCCGCGAGGCCGACGCGGCCGGCGAGCCGCTGCTGGTCCTCGGCGGCGGCTCCAACCTGGTGATCGGCGACGCCGGCTTCCCCGGCACCGTGCTGCGGATCGCCACCGAGGGCTTCGCCCTGGACGGCACCGCGCTGGAGGTCGCGGCCGGCGAGACCTGGTCCGAGGTGGTCCGCCGGACGGTGCTGGACCACGGCCTGGCGGGCATCGAGTTCCTGGCCGGCATCCCCGGCTCGGCGGGCGCCACCCCGGTGCAGAACGTGGGCGCGTACGGCCAGGAGGTCGCGCAGTCGATCACCGAGGTGGTCGCGTACGACCGCGCCGCCGACGAGGTGGTCGTGCTCTCGAACGCCGAGTGCGCGTTCTCCTACCGGCACAGCCGCTTCAAGGCCGACCCGGACCGCTACGTGGTGCTGCGGGTGCGGTTCCGCCTGGAGGACGACGGCGGGCTCTCCACCCCCGTCCGCTACGCCGAGACCGCCCGGCACCTGGGCGTCGAGCAGGGCGACCGGGTCGCGGTCGGCACGGCGTTGACCGCGGTGCTGCTGCTGCGGGCCGGCAAGGGCATGGTGCTGGACCCGGCGGACCACGACACCTGGTCGGCCGGCTCCTTCTTCACCAACCCGGTGCTCACGGCCGCGCAGTACGAGTCCTTCCGCACCTGCCCGGGCGCCGAGGACGCCCCCGCCTACCCGGCCCCGGAGGGCTGCACCAAGACCTCGGCGGCCTGGCTGATCGACCGGGCGGGCTTCGGCAAGGGCTACGGGAGCGGCCCGGCGACGCTCTCCACCAAGCACACCCTGGCGCTCACCAACCGCGGCTCGGCCACCGCCGACGACCTGCTGTCGCTGGCCCGGGAGATCCGGGACGGCGTCCGCGCGGCCTTCGGGGTGGAGCTGGTGAACGAGCCGGTGATGGTGGGCGTCAAGCTCTAGGGGCGTCTCCCGAGCTCTGGGCAGGCCCTGGCTACGCGGGCACGGCGGCCCGGTCCGCGGGGGCCCGGCCGTCCACCAGCCAGGCGTCGATGTCTGCCAGCAGCTCCTTGCGGACGGCCTCCGGCGCGACCGAGCCGCGCACCGACTGGCGCGCCAGCTCGGCGAGTTCGGCGTCGGAGAAGCCCAGCACGTCCCGGACCAGCTCGTACTGGGCGGCCAGCCGGCTGCCGAACAGCAGCGGGTCGTCGGCCCCCAGCGCGAGCGGCACCCCGGCGTCGAAGAGCCGGCGCAGCGGGACGTCCTCGGGGTGCTCGTAGACGCCGAGCGAGACGTTGGAGGACGGGCAGACCTCGCAGGTGACCTGCCGGTCCGCCAGCCGCTCCATCAGCCGGGGGTCCTCGGCGGCCCGCACGCCGTGGCCGATCCGGCCGGCGCCCAGGTCGTCCAGGCAGTCCCGGACGGACTCCGGGCCGGACAGCTCGCCGCCGTGCGGGGCCGCCAGCAGCCCGCCCTTGCGGGCGATCTCGAAGGCCCGGTCGAAGTCCCGGGCCAGGCCCCGGCGCTCGTCGTTGGAGAGGCCGAAGCCGACCACCCCGTGGTCGGCGTAGCGGACGGCCAGCCGGGCCAGCGTCCGGGCGTCCATCGGGGACCTCATCCGGTTGGCCGCGACCAGGACCCGGATGCCCACCCCGGTGGCCGTGGCGGCGTGCTCCACGGCGTCCAGGATCAGCTCCAGCGCGGGGATCAGCCCGCCCAGCCGGGGCGCGTAGGAGGTCGGGTCGACCTGGATCTCCAGCCAGCGGGAGCCGTCCCGCCGCTCGTCCTCGGCGGTCTCCAGGACCAGCCGGCGGATGTCCTCCTCGTCCCGCAGCACCGAGCGGGCGGTGTCGTACAGCCGCTGGAAGCGGAACCAGCCCCGCTCGTCGGTGGCCCGCAGCCGGGGCGGCTCGCCGGAGCTGAGCGCCTCCGGCAGCCGGACGCCGTGCTTGTCGGCCAGCTCCAGGAGGGTGGCGGGCCGCATCGAGCCGGTGAAGTGCAGGTGCAGGTGGGCCTTCGGGAGGCCCCTGACGTCTCGCGGGTTCAACAGGCGTTCCATTCACCGATACTGCCGTATGAGGCCCCCGAACGGGAACCGCCTCCTTCACATCCCCCGAAGGGGTGAAAGGAGGCGGTGTGCCGGGTGAATCCCGTATGTCGGATTGACGTCAGCGCCGGATGGACCTCAGGGCCGGAACGACGTCAGCGCCGGAGCGGTGTCAGTCGCGGGCCTCGCCGAGCAGCTTCTGGATCCGGCTGACGCCCTCGACCAGGTCGGCGTCGCCGAGCGCGTAGGAGAGCCGCAGGTAGCCGGGGGTGCCGAAGGCCTCGCCCGGGACGACCGCGACCTCGGCCTCGTCCAGGATCAGGGCGGCCAGCTCGCCGGAGGTCTGCGGGCGCTTGCCGCGGATCTCCTTGCCCAGCAGGCCCTTGACCGAGGGGTAGGCGTAGAAGGCGCCCTCGGGCTCGGGGCAGAACACGCCGTCGATCTCGTTGAGCATCCGCACGATGGTCTTCCGGCGGCGGTCGAAGGCCTCGCGCATCTCGGCGACGGCGTCCAGGTCGCCGGCCACGGCGGCCAGGGCGGCGCGCTGGGCGACGTTGGAGACGTTCGAGGTGGCGTGCGACTGGAGGTTGGTCGCGGCCTTGACGACGTCCTTGGGGCCGATCACCCAGCCCACCCGCCAGCCGGTCATCGCGTAGGTCTTGGCGACACCGTTGACCACGATGCACTTGTCGGCCAGCTCGGGCAGCAGGGCCGGCAGCGAGGTGAAGGTGGCGTCGCCGTACACCAGGTGCTCGTAGATCTCGTCGGTGAGCACCCACAGGCCGTGCTCCAGCGCCCAGCGGCCGATCGCCTCGGCCTCGGCCTCGGTGTACACCGCGCCGGTCGGGTTGGACGGCGAGACGAACAGCACCACCTTGGTGTTCTCGGTGCGCGCGGCCTCCAGCTGCTCGACCGAGACCTTGTAGCCGGTGGTCTCGTCGGAGACGACCTCCACCGGGACACCGCCGGCCAGCTGGACCGACTCCGGGTAGGTGGTCCAGTACGGGGCCGGGATGATGACCTCGTCGCCCGGGTCCAGGATCGCCGCGAAGGCCTCGTAGATCGCCTGCTTGCCGCCGTTGGTGACCAGCACCTGGGAGGCGTCCACCTGGTAGCCGGAGTCGCGCAGCGTCTTGGCGGCGATCGCGGCCTTCAGCTCGGGCAGGCCACCCGCCGGGGTGTAGCGGTGGTTCTTCGGGTCGCGGCAGGCCTCGACGGCCGCCTCGACGATGTAGTCCGGGGTGGGGAAGTCGGGCTCGCCGGCGCCGAAGCCGATGACCGGACGGCCGGCGGCCTTGAGGGCCTTGGCCTTCGCGTCCACGGCGAGGGTCGCGGACTCGGCGATCGCGCCGATCCGGGCGGAGACCCGGCGGTCGGCGGGGCGGATGGACTGGTCGGGCTGCGGGGTGGAAGCGCTCATGCCTGCATCGTCGCAGAACCGGGACCTACCGGGCATCGGGGTATCGGCATCCGTACGTTCCCGTCCGGATCGCGGCCCCGTCGATCCGTCGGCGGGCGCCCCGCCGGACCGGACATCCGCCGGGGGACCGGCCGCTCCGGAGAAAGAGGTTCGACCAAACACCCCTCGACCACGTACACTCGCTGCTCGACGGCCCGCCGAAAAAGACCGGAGCTTTCACCGCCTGTGCAGACAGCGGGGGGAGATGCGGTAGGTTGGTCGCCACCGGAGCCGCGAGGCACCGTAGGGCAATAGCTCAATTGGTAGAGCACCGGTCTCCAAAACCGGCGGTTGGGGGTTCGAGTCCCTCTTGCCCTGCTGCTAGATCCGTTTTCAGCCCGTTCGCTCCACAGGAGTGAGCGGGCTTGATGCGGAGATGGCACCGATCAGCACCGCTAGCCGACTGGTCGTGCCCACACCGGGTGCGCGGCGAAGTTCGGCAGGACCCGGATTCAGGTGAGGACGAGTGACGGAGACCACGGGCTCCACCGCAACGCCTGAGAGCGGCAACCCCGAGGGTGCCGACGGCGCTGCCGAGACCACGCCTGCCGACGAGAAGTCGGGCAAGCGCGGCAACCGCGAGAAGAAGTCCGGCAAGCGCGCCAAGAAGGGCCTGTTTGCCCGGATGGCCCTCTTCTACCGCCAGATCATCGCGGAACTGCGCAAGGTCGTCTGGCCGACCCGCGGCGAGCTCACCAACTACACCGCCGTCGTGGTCACCTTCGTCGTGGTCGTGATGGCCTTCGTGGCCGGTCTGGACTACGGCTTCTCCAAGCTGAGCCTCTGGGTCTTCGGCTGACCGGCCGCCCCACCTTCTCGAACAGCCTCCCGACCCGGGCCGATTCCTCGGCCCGGGTCGAGCTGTCGGCGCCGGACGTACGCGCGGTTACCGTGGACTCGGTACTGTTGAAGTCTCCGAGACCTCACCTGGCGCCCGCGCGAGCGGCCGTCCGCCGGGCGGGTCGAGGAGCGCGCCACCTTCACCATCTCCAGGAAAGAAGCCGCCACCGTGTCTGAGTCCCCCCTGTACGACGCCGACGAGACCGTCCGCGAGGCGGATGTCGCCGCCGAGCTGGACGCGGCCGAGCTGGCTGACGACACCGAGTCCGCCGAGCAGATCGTGGACGCCGCGGACAGCGACGAGGACGAGGTCGAGGCGTACGACGAGGCCGAGGCCGGCGAGCCCGCCGAGGAGGCCGCGCTGCACGTGGAGGCCGCCGTCGAGGAGGCCGAGGAGGCCGAGGAGGAGCCGGCCGACGAGGTCGACCCGGTCGCCAAGTTCCGCGAGGACCTGCGCTTCATGCCGGGCGAGTGGTACGTGATCCACACCTACGCCGGCTACGAGAACCGGGTGAAGCAGAACCTGGAGCAGCGCGCCGTCTCGCTGAACGTCGAGGAGTACATCTTCCAGGCCGAGGTGCCGCAGGAGGAGGTCGTCCAGATCAAGAACGGCGACCGCAAGACCATCCGCCAGAACAAGCTCCCCGGCTACGTCCTGGTGCGCATGGACCTCACCCCCGAGTCCTGGGGCGTCGTGCGCAACACCCCGGGTGTCACCGGCTTCGTCGGCAACGCCTACGACCCGTACCCGCTGACCCTGGACGAGGTCGTCAAGATGCTCGCCCCGGACGTCGAGCGCCAGGCCGCCAAGGAGGCCGGCAAGGCCTCGCCGGTCCGCCCGGTCGAGGTCCAGGTGCTGGACTTCGAGGTCGGCGACTCGGTCACCGTCACCGACGGCCCGTTCGCGACCCTCCAGGCGACCATCAACGAGATCAACCCGGACTCGAAGAAGGTCAAGGGCCTGGTCGAGATCTTCGGCCGGGAGACCCCGGTCGAGCTCTCCTTCGACCAGATCCAGAAGAACTAGTCGTACCGTCCTCGGATTCGGGGCGGGGCCGGGGACGGGATCCCGGGGCCCCGCCCCGAATCCGTTTTGGTCCAGCGGCGCGGACGCGTTAGCCTGGTCCGATGTGTGTGCTGGCGGCCGGGTGTCGCCCCGGTTCCGCACGCACCAGCAATCACCTCTCGGAAGGACCCGGAGAGACATGCCTCCCAAGAAGAAGAAGGTCACGGGGCTTATCAAGCTCCAGATCAACGCCGGTGCGGCCAACCCGGCGCCGCCGGTCGGCCCCGCGCTGGGCCAGCACGGCGTCAACATCATGGAGTTCTGCAAGGCCTACAACGCCGCGACCGAGTCGCAGCGCGGCATGATCGTGCCGGTGGAGATCACGGTCTACGAGGACCGTTCCTTCACCTTCATCACGAAGACGCCGCCGGCCGCGCGCCTCATCCTGAAGGCCGCGGGCGTCGACAAGGGCTCCAGCGAGCCGCACAAGACCAAGGTCGCCAAGCTCACCAGCGCCCAGGTCCGTGAGATCGCCACGACCAAGATGCCCGACCTGAACGCCAACGACCTGGACGCCGCGGAGAAGATCATCGCCGGCACCGCCCGGTCGATGGGCATCACCGTCGAGGGCTGATCATCCGTCCCGTCAGGGACTGATCGGCTCCAGCCGTCCCCTGTGGTAGGGCCCGCGCAGGCCCGTGACACCACAACTCCATTCACCATTCAGGAGCAGCCATGAAGCGCAGCAAGGCCCTGAAGGCCGCGGACGCCCAGGTCGACCGCGAGCGCCTTTACGCCCCCCTCGAGGCCGTCCGCCTCGCCAAGGCGACCAGCACCACCAAGTTCGACGGCACCGTTGAGGTCGCCATGCGTCTGGGCGTCGACCCGCGCAAGGCCGACCAGATGGTCCGCAGCACCGTGATCCTCCCGCACGGCACCGGTAAGACCGCTCGGGTCCTGGTCTTCGCGACCGGCGAGCGTGCCGAGGCCGCGCGTGCTGCGGGCGCCGACATCGTCGGTGCCGACGAGCTGATCGACGAGGTCGCGAAGGGCAAGCTGGACTTCGACGCCGTCGTCGCCACCCCGGACCTCATGGGCAAGGTCGGCCGCCTCGGCCGCGTGCTCGGTCCCCGTGGTCTGATGCCGAACCCGAAGACCGGCACCGTGACCCCGGACGTCGCCAAGGCTGTCAACGACATCAAGGGCGGCAAGATCGAGTTCCGCGTCGACAAGCACTCGAACCTGCACTTCATCATCGGTAAGGCCTCCTTCACCGACGAGCAGCTGGTCGAGAACTACGCCGCCGCGCTGGACGAGGTGCTCCGCGCCAAGCCGTCCGCCGCCAAGGGCCGCTACATCAAGAAGACCGCGTTCTCGACCACCATGGGCCCCGGCATCCAGGTGGACCCGAACCGCACCCGCAACCTCCTCGTCGAGGAGGACCCGGCCGCGGTCTGAGCCCCCGTGCTCTAGAGCAGTCCGTACGACGGGCCCGTGCCCCCTTCACCGGGGGTGCGGGCCCGCCGTCGTTCCCGGGGCGGATCCGGGGATGGGAACGGCGGGCCGAACCGTCGTACGCTCTGCCGGTCAGATCTCGTGGAGAACCTGTGACCGCCGGAGTGTGCCGTGCCGCCCGCCCCTCGCCCCACCGTTCTCGCAGCGGCCGTGCTGCTGCTCGCCACCACCGGGTGCAGCCTGCTGGCCGCCCCGACCACCGGCACCCCCGGGGGCCCGGCGCCGGTGCCGCCCAAGCAGGTGGTGCTCGCGGCCGCGCAGGCGCTGGACGACGCCGGCGGCGCCCGGATCGACGTGGTCCAGGAGGGCCCGGCCGGCCGGCGCACCGCCGGCGGCTCGCTGGTCTGGGGCGCCGCGGACGAGGCCGCCCTGACCGTCACCGACGAACTGGGCAGCGGGCGGCTGACGCTGAAGGACGGCGCGCTCGACCTCGTCTACCAGGGCGGCGCGGCCAAGCACGCGGAGCGGAGCACCGCCGAGACGGTCGACCCCGCGGCGGGCCCCGACCCGGACGGCTTCGCGGGCGGCTGGACGACCGCGCTGATCACCGGTCCGGGCAGCCGGGCCTACGAGGTCGCGCAGGGCGTCAAGCTCGGCTCGCTCGGCGGCGAGCAGCTGGCCGGGGTGACCGCGGCGCACTACCAGGGTTCCGCGCCCGTGGCCGAACTGTTCGGCAAGGACGCCGAGTTGAGCCCGCAGCGGAACGCCGCCAGGCTGGACTGGTACCGCCGGCAGGGGGTGACGTCGATCGGCTACGACGTCTGGGTCGGGCCCGGCATGCGGCTGCTGCGGCTGCGCGAGACGGTCCGGGGGAGTGCGGGGACCACGGTGACCACGACCGATGTCTCCGCGCCCGGGGCGGCGGACACGGCCCCCGTCCCGGCCGGGTGACGCGGGAGGGGATATCCGGTGCGTGGGGCCTCCGGCCATCGGTTAGAGTCCGCCTGAAAAGAACATGAGAAGAGCTGACAATCGGCTTTTCCATGGTTTGAACGGATCCCACGGGGGTAGCTCCATGCGCGCTCTGCGCCTCGCCTCGGCCGCCGCGACGGTGGCCGTCCTGCTCGGTACGGCCACCGCCTGCGGCGGTGACGCCAAGAGCAGCGACGCCAAGGCCGGTGACACCAGGACCGCCGAGGCCAAGGGCGGGGAGATCAAGGCGCCCGAGGCCAAGGCCGCGGACCCGCTGGCGGCGGCGCTCGCCGGGGACCCGAAGGCCGCGCTGGCCGCGTCCGCGGTGGTGATGCAGAAGGCCGGCAACGGCAAGGTCGCCATGATCCCGTCCGACCCCGAGAACCCGGGCGGCACCGGCGACGCGGACTGGAAGGACCCGGCCAAGGCGTCCACCGACCTGCTCGGCGACATGGGCGGCAAGAAGCTCAAGATCCGGGTGGTCGGCGTGGACGCCTACCTCGGCGGCGACGAGGCCGCCGCCGCCCTCGGGGGCAAGCACTGGGTCAAGCTCTCCAGCGACGAGACGGGCGCCACCTTCCGGGCGGCGGGCCAGATGCTCAACCCGGTCCTCCTGCTCACCGTCGGGGCCCAGAGCGGAAAGCTCTCCAAGGTCGGCCAGGAGGCCGTGGACGGCGTCCAGACCGTCCACCTGCGGGCGGAGCAGGACACCGCCGTGCTGGTGGCCGGGATGACCGGCCTCCCGGAGGCCCAGCGCCCGGCCGTCCAGAAGTCGCTGGAGGAGGACGGCAAGACCCTCACCATCGACTTCTGGCTGAACGACAAGCAGGAGCTCGTCCAGTACCAGGAGTACGGCGAGAAGAACGGCACCAAGGGCGCCGTCACCGTCAAGTACTCCAACCTCGGCAAGGGCGCCCCGATCGCGGCGCCGGCCGCCGGCGACCTCGGCTCCGAGGCCGACCTGCTCAAGCTGCTCGGCTGATCCGGCGGGCCCGGCACCGGGCCCCGCCGACACGCACCGGCTACACCCCGGGCGCACCGCGCGCCCGGGGTTCCTCAAGGGGGGAAATCATGGCTGGAACCCGCAAGACCGCCGCCGTCGTCGTCCTCGCCGCCCTGGCGCTGACCGCGACCGCGTGCAACGACAACGACGACAAGAACGCCGCCCCGGCCGCGCCGACCACGGCCGCCGCCACCTCGGCCACCCCGTCGGCCGCCGCCCCGACCACGGGCGCGAAGCCGGAGAAGCTCACCCCGGCGGCCTACCTGGAGCAGGTCACCCAGAAGACCAGCGCGGCCAAGTCGGCGAAGGTCGACGAGACCATCACGGTCGGCGACATCGCCATGAAGGGCTCGGGCGCCATCGCCTGGGGCGACGGCATCCAGGGTGACCTCACCATGGACTTCTCCGGCTCCCCGCTGGGCAAGGGCATCGCGCTGCTCACCGGCAGCGAGTCCGCGCCGTACCGCTTCACCAAGGACGGGATGTACCTGCGGATCGGCGGTGACGCGCTCGAGGCCCTGGGCGGCAAGCACTGGGTGCACTACAGCGCCGCCGACCAGGCCAAGGCGTCCGGTGGCACGACCAACCAGTTCAAGGACGCCGACCCGGTCGAGGGCGTGCGGCTGCTGATCGCGACCGGCAAGGTCGACGAGGTCGGTCAGGAGACGGTGGCCGGCAAGGCCACCACGCACTACACGGGCAACCTGACCGCCGACGACATCGCCAAGGCCTCCGGCAAGGGCATGACGCAGAAGCAGCTCGACCAGGCCAAGCAGAAGCTGGCCACGGCCGGCATCACCAGCGAGCGGGTCGACGTGTGGGTCGATGCCGACCAGCTGGTGGTCAAGCGCACCGAGATGGGCGAGACCAAGGCCGGGACGTTCAAGACCTCGGTCCTCTACACGGACTACGGGACCCCGGTCGAAACCGCCGAGCCGGCCCCGTCCGACGTTGTCGAGGCGTCTGACCTGGCCAAGCTCAGCAAGGGCGGCGCCGCCGGCTGATCCCGGCCACCGGTCGGCCGGACTCGGCCGACCGGTGGATCCCGCCCCGCCCGAGGGGGGCCGCCGCCCGGTGCGCCGGGGAGGGGTGGGAAGGTGGCCGGAGCGCGGCCGTCGTCGGACGGGGCGGGCGAGAGGGGAACGGACGATGGCGGGACGGCAGCGGTTGGCGGCAGTGGCCGTCGTCGTCCTGCTGACGACCGGGCTGAGCGGCTGCGGCGGGGGTGACGGGGACGGCGGTACGGCCGCCTCGCCGTCCGGCAGCCCGACCCCGACCAGCGCCTCGCCGTCCACCGCCTCGCCGAGCGCCCAGGCCAAGCCGACCGACCGCTCGCCGCACGGGGTGCTGCTCTCCGCCCAGCTGGCCATGCAGACCGCCCGCCGGGCCAAGGTCAGCTACCGGCTCGGCCCTGACACCGGCTCCGGCCCGCTGTTCTGGCAGCCCAAGACCGCGCTCCAGATCAAGCGCACCAGCCCGGCCGAGGCCGAACAGCTGATCGTCGTGGACACCGTCGCCTACCAGGGCGGGGACGCCGCCACCGCGGCCCGGCAGGGTGGCAGGCACTGGGAGCGCTTCACCGTCCCGCCGGACGCGGACGGCCACAAGGAGATCCCGTACGCCGGGCTGATCGACCTGCTGAACCCGGTCGAGGCGCTGACCGCGGCCACCGCCGAGGGGACGGAGCCGGTCTTCGTCGGCGAGGAGAAGTTCGAGGACTCGACCGTCGAGCACTACCGGGTCACCACCACCGCCGAGAAGTACGCGGCCGCCCAGACCCAGCTGACCCAGTCCCGCCGGGACGGCCTGCGGGCCGCGCTCGCGCCCGGCGGCTCGCTCTCGCTCACCCTGGACCTCTGGCTCAACGACAAGGACCAGCTGGTCCGGCTCCAGCGCACCGGCAGCGGGGACAGCGGCCGGGCGGACGACTCGGTGCTGTACACCGACCTCGCGGGGGCGCTGCTCTCGGCGCAGGCGCCGGCCGAGACGGACACCGTGGACACCGGGGTCCGGACGGTCTCCCCGCTGGCCCGCTGAGGCGCCGATCCGCTGAGGCGCCGGCCCACTGAGCTGTCGGCCCACTGAGCTGTCGGCCCGCTGAGCCGCCGGCCCGACGGGGGCGAGCCCGGCCGGCACTGGTCCGTCCGAGGGCGATTTGCACCTCGCGAAGGGCTCCGGCTACTCTGGCCGAAGCCAAAGACCGCTGGTTGTCGCCACGCGCCCGTCAGGGAGCGGGTGGCCGAAGGATCTGCGATTCGTCGCAGGCAGCCCGCGCAGGTGTGTCTGGAGCTTCGACTTCCGGGTCCGCGTTCGCGCGGAGTGCCCGTCGAGGTCGTTTCGAGCCCCGTGCGCCTGCGCACCGGGGCTCATTGCATTTCGCAGGAGCTTTCCTTCCGTCCGGTCGGTTCGAGGCGTGAATGGTCGACTTTCGCGGTCGGCCGGACTTCGACATCACGGAAGGAGGCGTAAGCCTATGGCCAGGCCCGACAAGGCTGCTGCCGTTGCCGAGATCACGGACAAGTTCCGTGGCTCCTCCGCGGCGCTGCTGACCGAGTACCGCGGTCTCTCGGTGAAGCAGGTCAAGACCCTGCGTCGCTCGCTCGGCGACAACGCCGAGTACGCCGTGGTGAAGAACACGCTGACCAAGATCGCGGCCAATGAGGTCGGGATCACGGAGCTCGACGACCTGTTCAACGGTCCGACGGCTGTCGCCTTCGTCACCGGTGACCCGGTGGAGTCGGCGAAGGCTCTGCGTGACTTCGCCAAGGAGAACCCCGCTCTCATCATCAAGGGCGGTGTCCTTGACGGCAAGGCGCTGTCCGCCGATGAGATCAAGAAGCTCGCGGACCTCGAGTCCCGCGAGGTGCTGCTCGCCAAGCTGGCGGGTGCCCTGAAGGCCAAGCAGTCCCAGGCTGCCGCGCTCTTCCAGGCCCTGCCGTCGAAGCTCGTCCGCACTGTGGACGCGCTGCGCGACAAGGTCGAGCAGGGCGGTGCCGGTACGCCGGCTCCCGCCGCCGAGGACGCCGCCGCCGAGTAATCGGCAGGCTCACGCCTCGCTGCGGGCCCGTACGCCCGCCAACCCGTACATACGGCACCACCTGCCGATTTAGTGGAAGGACGCCATCATGGCGAAGCTGACCCAGGACGAGCTGCTCGCGCAGTTCGAGGAGCTCACCCTCATCGAGCTCGCTGCCTTCGTTAAGGCCTTCGAGGAGAAGTTCGACGTCACCGCCGCCGCCCCGGCCGCCGCCGTCGTCGTTGCCGGTGCCGCCGGTGGCGCCGAGGCCGCTGCCGAGGAGCAGGACGAGTTCGACGTCATCCTCGAGGCCGCCGGCGACAAGAAGATCCAGGTCATCAAGGAGGTGCGCACCCTGACCTCCCTCGGCCTGAAGGAGGCCAAGGACCTCGTTGACACCGCTGGTGCCAAGGTCCTGGAGAAGGTTGCCAAGGACGTTGCCGAGAAGGCCAAGGCCGCCCTCGAGGGTGCCGGCGCCAAGGTCACCGTCAAGTGACTCCTCCCCAGCCGTAGCCGGCTGGGAGGTACCTCCACGCCCCTTGCGGGCTGAGGACGCCTGAGGCCGGGCCGATCACCCTTGCGGGTGGTCGGCCCGGCCTTTTCGCGTTCCCGGGGCCCGGGGGCGGCTCCCGGGCCGTTGCGCCGACCGGCCGGTACGGACCGCCGTTGTGGCCGACGGCGCACTCGGCAGTGTCCGTCCCGAGGGGTATGGTGATCACCGTCGTCGAGGGCGGCCCGACCACGGCTTCTGTAACGCCGAGGGGGCCGGAATCGATAGACCGGTCGAGGCCCGCACCGCCGGCGGGCCCTTGACGAACCCGGCGCGGCGCGCGATTCTCAAGGCGCGAGTCCGCCCGGTTGGTCCGCTGCTGGATGCATAACCAGTGGCTCCGGCGGGAAATGACTCCACGTGAGTTAGAGCAGTACCCGGTGGGCGCCCGCGCTCGCCGGCTACCGGGAGGAGTCTCCGATTCGGTCTCCGAATCAGAGCTGGACAGCAGTGTCGCCTTTGGCTACACTGTCCCTTTGCGCTGCCTGTTAGCTGCTCCGTGACTCGTCGCCCGGAGTTTGCGTTGCCCTGAAGGGGTCTGGCACCGCCTCCGCAAAGCGGCTCTGACCTGGGGTTTCGACTCCGGCAGAGGCCAGTGGCGAGGGAGGCGGCACCAAGCCCATGCAGGCCCGGCTGGTACGCGCGTAGTGAGCTCCGAGCCCTCGGAAGGACCCCCCTCTTGGCCGCGCCGCGCAACGCCTCGAACAATTCCGCCGCATCCACCGCCCCGCTCCGCGTCTCGTTCGCGAAGATCAAGGAGCCCCTCGAGGTCCCGAACCTCCTGGCCCTGCAGACCGAGAGCTTTGACTGGCTGCTCGGCAACGCGGCCTGGAAGGCCCGGGTCGAGCAGGCGCTGGAGAGTGGTCAGGACGTCCCCACCAAGTCCGGTCTGGAGGAGATCTTCGAGGAGATCTCCCCGATCGAGGACTTCAGTGGGTCGATGTCGCTGACCTTCCGCGACCACCGTTTCGAGCCGCCGAAGAACTCCATTGACGAGTGCAAGGACCGCGACTTCACGTTCGCGGCCCCGCTCTTCGTCACGGCCGAGTTCACCAACAATGAGACCGGTGAGATCAAGTCTCAGACGGTCTTCATGGGCGACTTCCCGCTCATGACCCACAAGGGCACGTTCGTGATCAACGGCACCGAGCGTGTCGTCGTGTCGCAGCTGGTCCGCTCCCCGGGTGTGTACTTCGACTCCACCCTGGACAAGGTGTCCGACAAGGACATCTACTCCTGCAAGGTCATCCCCTCGCGTGGTGCCTGGCTGGAGATGGAGATCGACAAGCGCGACATGGTCGGCGTCCGCATCGACCGCAAGCGCAAGCAGTCCGTCACCGTGCTGCTCAAGGCGCTCGGCTGGACCAACGAGATGATTCTCGAGGAGTTCGGCGAGTACGAGTCGATGCGCGCCACCCTGGAGAAGGACCACACCCAGGGCCAGGACGACGCGCTGCTGGACATCTACCGCAAGCTGCGCCCGGGCGAGCCGCCCACGCGCGAGGCCGCGCAGACGCTTCTGGAGAACCTCTACTTCAACCCGAAGCGCTACGACCTCGCGAAGGTCGGCCGTTACAAGGTCAACCGCAAGCTGGGCAACGCCGAGTCGCTGGACTCCGGCGTGCTCACCGAGCCCGACATCATCGGTGCGATCAAGTACCTGGTGAAGCTGCACGCGGGCGAGACCGAGTGGCGTGACGACGAGGGCCGCGACATCGTGGTCGAGGTCGACGACATCGACCACTTCGGCAACCGCCGCCTGCGCAACGTCGGCGAGCTCATCCAGAACCAGGTCCGTACGGGTCTCGCCCGTATGGAGCGCGTCGTGCGCGAGCGCATGACCACCCAGGACGTCGAGGCGATCACGCCGCAGACCCTGATCAACATCCGGCCGGTCGTCGCCTCCATCAAGGAGTTCTTCGGCACCAGCCAGCTGTCGCAGTTCATGGACCAGACGAACCCGCTGTCGGGCCTGACCCACAAGCGCCGTCTGTCCGCGCTGGGCCCCGGTGGTCTGTCCCGTGAGCGGGCCGGCTTCGAGGTCCGTGACGTGCACCCCTCGCACTACGGCCGCATGTGTCCGATCGAGACCCCCGAAGGCCCGAACATCGGTCTGATCGGCTCGCTGGCCTCGTACGGCCGGGTCAACGCGTTCGGCTTCATCGAGACGCCGTACCGCAAGGTCGTCGACGGTGTGGTCACCGAGCAGGTCGACTACCTGACCGCCGACGAGGAGGACCGCTACGTCATCGCCCAGGCGAACGCGCCGCTGACCGCGGACCTGCACTTCGCCGAGCCGCGCGTCCTGGTCCGCCGCCGTGGCGGCGAGATCGACTACATCCCGGGCACCGAGATCGACTACATGGACGTCTCGCCGCGCCAGATGGTGTCGGTCGCGACCGCCATGATCCCGTTCCTCGAGCACGACGACGCCAACCGCGCGCTCATGGGCTCGAACATGATGCGCCAGGCGGTGCCGCTGCTGAAGAGCGAGGCTCCGCTGGTCGGTACCGGCATGGAGTACCGCTGCGCCGTCGACGCCGCGGACGTCATCACCGCCGAGAAGGCCGGTGTCGTCCAGGAGGTCTCGGCCGACTACGTCACCGTGGCGAACGACGACGGCACGTACACCACGTACCGCGCCGCCAAGTTCACCCGCTCCAACCAGGGCACCTCCTTCAACCAGAAGGTGCTCGTGGACGAGGGCGCCCGGGTCGAGTCCGGCCAGGTGCTGGCCGACGGCCCGTGCACCGACGAGGGCGAGATGGCCCTCGGCAAGAACCTGCTCGTGGCGTTCATGTCGTGGGAGGGTCACAACTACGAGGACGCGATCATCCTGTCGCAGCGCCTCGTCCAGGACGACGTCCTCTCCTCGATCCACATCGAGGAGCACGAGGTCGACGCCCGTGACACCAAGCTCGGCCCCGAGGAGATCACCCGGGACATCCCGAACGTCTCCGAGGAGGTCCTGGCCGACCTCGACGAGCGCGGCATCATCCGCATCGGCGCGGACGTCGTCACCGGCGACATCCTGGTCGGCAAGGTCACCCCGAAGGGTGAGACCGAGCTGACCCCCGAGGAGCGCCTGCTCCGCGCGATCTTCGGCGAGAAGGCCCGTGAGGTCCGCGACACCTCGCTGAAGGTCCCGCACGGTGAGTCCGGCAAGGTCATCGGCGTGCGCGTGTTCGACCGCGAGGAGGGCGACGAGCTTCCCCCGGGTGTCAACCAGCTGGTCCGCGTCTACGTGGCCCAGAAGCGCAAGATCACCAACGGTGACAAGCTCGCCGGCCGTCACGGCAACAAGGGCGTCATCTCCAAGATCCTGCCGGTCGAGGACATGCCGTTCCTGGAGGACGGCACCCCGGTCGACATCATCCTCAACCCGCTGGGTGTCCCGTCCCGAATGAACCCGGGACAGGTCCTGGAGATCCACCTCGGCTGGCTCGCCCAGCAGGGCTGGGACGTCTCCGGCCTCGCCGACGAGTGGGCCCAGCGCCTGCAGGCGATCGGCGCGGACAAGGTCGAGGGCGGCACCAACCTGGCCACCCCGGTCTTCGACGGCGCCCGCGAGGACGAGATCACCGGCCTGCTGGACAACACCACCCTCACCCGTGACGGTGAGCGCCTGGTGAACTCCACCGGCAAGGCCCGGCTGTTCGACGGCCGCTCCGGCGAGCCGTTCCCGATGCCGATCTCGGTCGGCTACATGTACATCCTCAAGCTGCACCACCTGGTCGACGACAAGCTGCACGCCCGTTCGACCGGTCCGTACTCGATGATCACCCAGCAGCCGCTCGGTGGTAAGGCGCAGTTCGGTGGTCAGCGCTTCGGTGAGATGGAGGTGTGGGCCCTCGAGGCGTACGGCGCGGCCTACGCGCTCCAGGAGCTGCTCACCATCAAGTCCGACGACGTCCTCGGCCGAGTCAAGGTCTACGAGGCCATCGTCAAGGGCGAGAACATCCCCGAGCCCGGCATTCCCGAGTCCTTCAAGGTCCTCATCAAGGAAATGCAGTCGCTCTGCCTCAACGTGGAGGTGCTGTCCTCGGACGGCCAGTCCATCGAGATGCGGGACTCCGACGAGGACGTGTTCCGCGCCGCCGAGGAGCTCGGCATCGACCTGTCCCGGCGCGAGCCGAGCAGCGTCGAAGAGGTCTGACGGAGGTTGGGCCGGCCGCAGCAGCGGCCGGCCCGCCCCCAGGCCCCCCTCAGACCACATGAACGACTCTCGACTTACGAAAGAGGGCTTGACGACCAGTGCTTGACGTCAACTTCTTCGACGAGCTCCGCATCGGCCTGGCCACCGCCGACGACATCCGCCAGTGGTCCCACGGCGAGGTCAAGAAGCCGGAGACCATCAACTACCGCACCCTGAAGCCGGAAAAGGACGGGCTCTTCTGCGAGAAGATCTTCGGCCCCACCCGGGACTGGGAGTGCTACTGCGGTAAGTACAAGCGCGTCCGCTTCAAGGGCATCATCTGCGAGCGCTGCGGCGTCGAGGTGACCCGCGCCAAGGTGCGCCGCGAGCGGATGGGCCACATCGAGCTGGCCGCCCCGGTCACCCACATCTGGTACTTCAAGGGTGTGCCGTCCCGCCTCGGCTACCTGCTCGACCTGGCGCCGAAGGACCTCGAGAAGGTCATCTACTTCGCCGCCTACATGATCACCTGGGTCGACGACGAGCGCCGCCAGCGCGACCTCCCGTCCCTGGAGGCGCACGTCTCGGTCGAGCGCCAGCAGATCGAGAACCGCCGCGACTCCGACCTCGAGGCCCGCGCCAAGAAGGCCGAGACCGACCTGGCCGAGCTGGAGGCCGAGGGCGCCAAGGCCGACGTGCGCCGCAAGGTGCGCGAGGGCGCCGAGCGCGAGATGAAGCAGCTGCGCGACCGCGCGCAGCGCGAGCTGGACCGTCTGGACGAGGTCTGGGCCCGCTTCAAGAACCTCAAGGTCCAGGACCTCGAGGGCGACGAGCTGCTCTACCGCGAGCTGCGCGACCGCTTCGGCACCTACTTCTCCGGCTCGATGGGCGCGGCGGCCCTCAAGGACCGCCTGGAGACCTTCGACCTGGCGGAGGAGTCCGAGCGCCTGCGCGAGATCATCCGCACCGGCAAGGGCCAGAAGAAGACCCGTGCGCTCAAGCGCCTCAAGGTCGTCTCCGCGTTCCTGCAGACCACCAACAAGCCCAACGGCATGGTGCTGGACTGCGTCCCGGTCATCCCGCCGGACCTGCGTCCGATGGTGCAGCTGGACGGTGGCCGCTTCGCGACCTCCGACCTGAACGACCTGTACCGCCGCGTCATCAACCGCAACAACCGCCTGAAGCGCCTGCTCGACCTCGGTGCCCCCGAGATCATCGTGAACAACGAGAAGCGCATGCTCCAGGAGGCCGTCGACGCGCTGTTCGACAACGGCCGCCGCGGCCGTCCGGTCACCGGCCCGGGCAACCGCCCGCTGAAGTCCCTCAGCGACATGCTGAAGGGCAAGCAGGGTCGTTTCCGTCAGAACCTGCTCGGCAAGCGCGTCGACTACTCGGCCCGTTCGGTCATCGTCGTCGGCCCGCAGCTCAAGCTGCACCAGTGCGGTCTGCCGAAGGCCATGGCGCTGGAGCTCTTCAAGCCGTTCGTGATGAAGCGCCTGGTCGACCTGAACCACGCGCAGAACATCAAGTCGGCCAAGCGCATGGTCGAGCGCGCCCGTCCGGTCGTGTGGGACGTGCTCGAAGAGGTCATCGCCGAGCACCCGGTCCTGCTGAACCGTGCGCCCACCCTGCACCGCCTCGGCATCCAGGCCTTCGAGCCGCAGCTGGTCGAGGGCAAGGCCATCCAGATCCACCCGCTCGTCTGCACCGCGTTCAACGCGGACTTCGACGGTGACCAGATGGCCGTCCACCTGCCGCTCTCCGCGGAGGCGCAGGCCGAGGCCCGCATCCTGATGCTGTCCTCGAACAACATCCTGAAGCCGGCCGACGGTCGCCCCGTCACCATGCCGACCCAGGACATGGTGCTCGGTCTGTTCTTCCTGACCTCGGACCGCGAGAACGTGAAGGGCGCCGGCCGCACCTTCTCGTCGACCGCCGAGGCGATCATGGCCTTCGACGCCCGCGACCTGGACGTCCAGGCCCCGATCGAGCTGCGCCTGCCGGCCGGCACCGTCCCGCCGCGCGGCTGGACCGCCCCGGTGGACGAGGACGGCCAGTCGACCTGGTTCGACGGCGAGCCGTTCCGCCTGACCACCACCCTGGGCCGCGCGCTCTTCAACGAGCTGCTGCCCGAGGACTACCCGTTCGTCGACTACGAGGTGGGCAAGAAGCAGCTCTCCGCGATCGTCAACGACCTGGCGGAGCGCTACCCCAAGGTCACCGTCGCGGCGACCCTGGACAACCTGAAGGCGGCCGGCTTCCACTGGTCGACCCGCTCGGGTGTCACCGTCTCGATCTCGGACGTCATCGTCCCGCCGAGCAAGCCCCAGATCCTGGAGGGCTTCGAGGCCAAGGCGGAGAAGGTCCAGAAGCAGTACGAGCGCGGTCTGATCACCAACGACGAGCGCAAGCAGGAACTCGTCGGCATCTGGACCCAGGCGACCAACGAGGTCGCGGACGCCATGGCCGCGAACTTCCCGAAGACGAACCCCATCTTCATGATGGTCGACTCGGGTGCTCGTGGAAACATGATGCAGATGCGCCAGATCGCCGGTATGCGTGGTCTGGTGTCGAACGCCAAGAACGAGACCATCCCGCGACCCATCAAGGCGTCGTTCCGTGAGGGTCTGTCCGTGCTGGAGTACTTCATCTCCACCCACGGTGCCCGTAAGGGTCTGGCCGACACCGCCCTCCGTACCGCCGACTCCGGTTACCTCACCCGTCGTCTGGTCGACGTCTCCCAGGACGTCATCATCCGCGAGGAGGACTGCGGCACCGAGCGCGGCCTGAAGCTGGCGATCGGCTCCGTGGGTGCGGACGGCGTGCTGCGCAAGGCCGACGACGTCGAGACCAGCGTCTACGCCCGCATGCTGGCCGAGGACATCACGGTGGACGGCAAGCTGCTGGCCACCGCGAACACCGACCTCGGCGACGTCCTGATCGACGAGCTGATCCGCCACGGCATCAGCGAGGTCAAGACCCGCTCGATCCTGACCTGTGAGTCGGCCGTCGGCACCTGTGCCATGTGCTACGGGCGCTCGCTGGCCACCGGCAAGCTGGTCGACATCGGTGAGGCGGTCGGCATCATCGCCGCCCAGTCCATCGGTGAGCCCGGTACCCAGCTGACCATGCGTACCTTCCACACCGGTGGTGTGGCCGGTGACGACATCACCCAGGGTCTGCCGCGTGTCGTCGAGCTCTTCGAGGCCCGTACCCCCAAGGGTGTGGCCCCGATCTCGGAGGCGCAGGGCCGGGTCCGCATCGAGGACACCGAGAAGACCCGCAAGCTGGTCGTCACGCCGGACGACGGCACCGACGAGATCGCCTACCCGGTCTCGAAGCGTGTGAAGCTGCTGGTCAGCGAGGGCGAGGCGGTCGAGGTCGGCCAGAAGCTGACCATGGGTGCCACCAACCCGCACGACGTCCTGCGCATCATGGGCCAGCGTGCCGTCCAGGTCCACCTGGTCGCCGAGGTCCAGAAGGTCTACAACTCGCAGGGTGTGTCGATCCACGACAAGCACATCGAGATCATCATCCGGCAGATGCTCCGCCGCGTGACGATCATCGAGTCGGGCGACGCCGAGCTGCTGCCCGGCGAGCTGGTCGAGCGCGGCCGCTTCGAGCAGGAGAACCGCCGCGTCGTCGCCGAGGGCGGTCACCCCGCCTCCGGCCGTCCGCAGCTGATGGGTATCACCAAGGCCTCGCTGGCCACCGAGTCCTGGCTGTCGGCCGCCTCCTTCCAGGAGACGACCCGGGTCCTCACCGACGCGGCGATCCACGCCAAGTCGGACCCGCTGCTGGGCCTCAAGGAGAACGTCATCCTCGGTAAGCTCATCCCGGCCGGTACGGGTCTGCCCCGCTACCGCAACATCCGGGTCGAGCCGACCGAGGAGGCCAAGGCCGCGATGTACTCGGCCGTCGGCTACGACGACTACGACCTGTCGCCCTTCGGCGCCGGCTCCGGCCAGGCGGTCCCGCTGGACGACTACGACTACGGCCCGTACACCGGCTGAGTCGCGTAGCACCGACCGCAGGGCGGTCACCCCTCCGGGGGTGGCCGCCCTGCGGCGTTCCGCGGGGGGCGCCGGGGAACCGGTTAGGAGATCCGGCCGAAGTCGCGTAGAGTCGGGTTCACCGACGCGGGGTGGAGCAGCTCGGTAGCTCGCTGGGCTCATAACCCAGAGGTCGCAGGTTCAAATCCTGTCCCCGCTACTCAGACGAAGGGCCCGGAGGCAATCAGCCTCCGGGCCCTTCGGCGTTCCGCTGCCCGCTCGGCCCGCGCGGTCGGATTTTCGGTGGCCGCGGGCAGGCCGCCGGCCGTACCGTCCGGGGTATGAACGCGAAGCGCCCCCTGATCGCCGTGCTCACCGGCGCGGGCATCTCGACGGACTCCGGCATCCCCGACTACCGCGGCCCGCAGGGGCTGTGGCAGAAGGACCCGTCGGCGGAGCAGCTGGTCACCATCGGGCCGTACCGGAACGATCCGGAGGTCCGGCGGCGGGCCTGGCGGATGCGGCTGGAGACGGGCGCGCTCGCCCCCGTGCCGAACGCCGGGCACCGGGCGCTGGTCGACCTGGAGCGCTCCGGGCTGCCGCTGCGGGTGCTCACCCAGAACATCGACGGGCTGCACCAGGAGTCCGGGCTGTCCGCCCGCAAGGTGCTCGAACTGCACGGCAACACCCGGGAGACGCAGTGCCTGCGCTGCCGGGTGGTCGGGACGATGGCGGACGCGCTGGCGCGGATCGAGGCGGGCGAGCCGGACCCGGCGTGCCGGGAGTGCGGGGGGATCCTCAAGCCCCGCATCGTGATGTTCGGCGAGAACCTGGACCCGGAGGTGCTCGGGCAGGCCGACGCGATCGTCCGGGCCTGCGACGTCTTCATCGCCGTCGGCACCAGCCTCCAGGTGTTCCCGGTGGCGGCGCTGCCGTTCAACGCGGTGAAGGCCGGGGCGGAGCTGATCATCGTGAACGGCGAGCCGACGCCGTACGACGAGGCCGCGGCCGAGGTGATCCGGGAGCCGATCTCGCAGGCGCTGCCGAAGCTGGTGCGGCGACTGGTGCTGGAGCGGGCCTGAGCAGGGCCGGAAGGGCCGTGTTCGTGGACGCACCGCGTGCGTACGATGATCCTTCCGGCTTCCCCCCTCCCTGGCCTGGAGTGATCGATCGATGACGACGACGGCGAAGTTCGACCCCTGGTCGGCGGCGTTCGTGGCCCACCCGTACGACGCGTACGCCGAGCTGCGCGAGCACGCGCCGGTGACGTACTTCGAGCCGACGAACCAGTGGCTGGTCTCGCGCCACGAGGACGTCAGCGCGCTGCTGCGGGACCGGCGGCTGGGCCGCACCTACACCCACCGCTTCAGTCACGCGGAGTTCGGCCGCTCGGAGCCCGATTCGGCGCACGAGCCCTTCCACACCCTGAACGACCACGGGCTGCTGGACCTCGAAGGGCCGGACCACACCCGGCTGCGCCGGTTGGTCTCCAAGGCCTTCACCCCGCGCATGGTCGAGGGCCTGCGCCCCACCGTGCGGCGGCTGGCCGGCGAGCTGGTCGACGAGCTGCTCGCGGCCGGCGGCGGGGACCTGATCGCCACCGTCGCCGAGCCGCTGCCGGTCGCCGTGATCGCCGAGATGCTCGGGGTGCCGGAGGGCGACCGGCACCTGCTGCGGCCGTGGTCCTCCGACATCACCGGGATGTTCGAGCTCAACCCGACCGAGGAGGCCGCCCGCCGGGCCGTCACCGCGAGCGTCGAGTTCTCCGACTACCTGCGCGCCCTGATCCGCGAGCGCCGGGCGAACCCGGGGACGGACCTGATCAGCGCGCTGATCCAGGCCCAGGAGGGCTCCGACGCGCTCAGCGAGCAGGAGATGATCTCCACCTGCGTGCTGCTGCTCAACGCCGGCCACGAGGCGACCGTCAACACCACCGGCAACGGCTGGTGGGCGCTGTTCCGCAACCCCGGCGAGCTCGCCCGGTTGCGCGGCTCGGTGGACGAGCTGCTGCCCACCGCCGTCGAGGAGCTGATGCGCTGGGACACCCCGCTGCAGATGTTCGAGCGCTGGGTGCTGGAGGACATCGAGGTCGGCGGCGTCACCATCCCGCGCGGCGCCGAGATCGCCCTGCTCTTCGGCTCCGCCAACCGCGACCCCGAGCGCTTCGCCGACCCGGACCGCCTCGACCTCGGCCGCACCGACAACCCGCACATCACCTTCGGCGCCGGAATCCACTTCTGCCTCGGCGCCCCCCTTGCCAGACTGGAGCTCACCGAGTCCTACGGCACCCTGCTGCGCCGGGCCCCGGGCCTGCGGCTGGTCCGCGAGCCCGAGTGGAACCCGGGCTACGTGATCCGCGGACTCAAGGAACTGCTGGTCGAGGCGTAACAGAGGGGGAGAGGGCCGTGGGCAAGGCGACGGGGGCGCTCTGGGACTGAGTCGGGGTGGGGCGGCGGGTGGGCGGAACCGGGGGGTGGGGTGGTGCGTCGAAGGGCCATGACGAACCGCAGCACCGCAACCCGTCGTACCGTCCGCCGGCCGGGGGCGCTCCTGCTCGCAGCCGCGCTCGCCGCGCCGCTGCTCGCCGGGTGCGGCAGCGGCGGGGCCGCCGCCGGCACGGAGTTGAAGGCCCCCACGCCGGCCACGCGGCCCGCGGTCGATCCGGCCCAGGTGGCCGCCACCGCGAAGGCCACCGACTCCTTCGGGCTGGACCTCCTGCACGCCCTCACCGCGAGGCCGGAGGACGCCGGGCGCAACCTGGTGGTCTCCCCGAACGGCCTGGCCACCGTGCTCGCCATGCTGCTGCCCGGCGCCCGCGGCGCGACCGCCGAGGAGCTGACCAAGGCCCTGCACACCGACCTTGACCCGAAGCGGTACGCCCTCGCCACCGGCGCGCTGAACCGCCCGGTGCCGACCGCCGACGGGCTCACCCTGCGGCAGAGCGACGAGGTCTGGGCGCAGCAGGGCCTGGCCGTCTCACCGGACTACCTGGCCGCCATCGCCGCCGCCTTCGGCGCCGGCGTGCACACCACCGACTTCGGCAAGGACCCGGAAGGCTCCCGCAAGGCCGTCAACGCGGCCGTGGAGAAGGCCACCGAGGGCCGGATCAAGGACCTCTTCGCGCCGAACGCGATCAGCGCGTCCACCCGGATGGTCCTCACCGACGCGCTCTACCTCAAGGCGAAGTGGGCCACCGCGTTCAAGCCCGCGCACACCGCCGACCGCCCGTTCCACAAGCTCGACGGCTCGACCCCGTCCGTCCCGCTGATGAGCCGGACCGGCGAGTTCAGGTACGCCGAGGGCTCCGGCGGGATCGTCGGCGAACCCTGGCAGGCCGTCGAACTCCCTTACGCGGGCGGCACCGTGGTGATGGACCTGATCGTCCCCGCGCAGGGCGGCTTCGAGGCCTTCGCCAAGGGGTTGGACCAGCCCCAGCTCGACCGGATCCTCGGCGCCCTCGCCGAGCAGCCCGTCGACCTCCAGCTGCCGCGCTTCCACTTCGACACGTCCAACGAGCTCACGTCGGCGCTGCGCTCGCTCGGCGTCCGCACGGTCTTCGACGGCGCGGACCTCAGCGGCATCACGAAGGAGCCGCTCGCGGTCAGCACCGTGGTGCAGAAGGCCACCATCGAGGTCGACGAGGAGGGCACGGTCGCGGCGGCCGGCAGCGGTGTCGGGATGGCCGCGGCGGCGCCCGCCCCGCAGCAGCAGGCCCAGCTGCACATCGACCGACCGTTCCTGTTCCTGATCCGGGACACCTCGGGCGGGCGGCCGCTGTTCCTCGGGCAGGTCACCGACCCGCAGGCCCGGTAGCGCGGGCCACCGGGCCCACCGGCCTGGCCTACCAGGCCGGGTAGCGCCCGCCGAGCCCCGGGTGCAGCGGGTCGCGGCTGCCGAACAGCACCAGCAGGTCGTCCGCGACCTGCCGCAGCTCCGTCCGGCCCTCGACCGCCCCGGCCCAGTCGGCGGGCAGCGCCGCGGCGCCGTACGCGGCCCCGACCAGGTTGCCGCAGACCGCGCCGGTCGAGTCGCTGTCCCCGGAGTGGTTCACCGACAGCAGCAGCGCGGTGCGCACCGGGTCGGGGTCCAGGGTGGCGGCCAGCAGCGAGTACACCGCGACGGCCAGGCACTCCTCGGCGACCCAGCCGAGCCCGACCCGCTCCACCGTCTCGGCCGCCGGCTCGGCCTCCTGGGCCAGCCGCACCGCCCGGGCCAGCGCCTGGACGGTCTCCTTGGAGCTGGGCAGCTCGCGGATCTGCTCCACCGTCTCGCCGACCGCCGCCCAGGGCTCGGTGCCGTCCGCGAGCCGCTCGACCAGCGCCGCGAAGGCCCCCGCCGCGAGGTAGCCGGTCGGGTGGCCGTGGGTGAGCTGGGCGCACTGCACCGCCAGCCCGAAGGACTGCTCGACGCCCAGCCGGGCCAGCCCGAACGGCGCCGAGCGCATCACCGTGCCGCAGCCCTTGGAGCCCGGGTTGATCGGCCCGGTCAGCCCGATCGCGGACGGCGCCTCGAACACCGGGTGCTCGGACACCCCGCTCAGACAGGCGTTGCCCGGCGCCCGCCGCGCGTACAGGAAGGGCCGGCTCAGCAGCCAGCCGTCGTACGGGCGGGGCTGCGGTCCGGCGTCCGGCGCGCCCTGGTACTGGGTCCGCAGCCAGCGCCGGTAGGCGCCGTGGACGGCCTCCGGCACCGAGCCGCCGCCGCCCGTCCAGCCGCGGACGAAGCCGCGGATCAGGCCCTCGGCGGTGAACAGCGTCATCTGGGTGTCGTCGGTCACCTCGACCGGCCCGGGCCCGGTCGGCAGCGTGGTCACGCCCTGCGGCCCGTACCGGTCCTGGATCTGGTGGAGCTGCTGGAACTCCACCGGCCAGCCCAGCGCATCGCCGATCGCTCCGCCGAGCAGCGCTCCGCGCACCCGGTCCCGGTATCCCGACTCCGCCGCCGGTTCCGTCACGTCGAGTCCCCCTTCGTTCGTGGCGGACTACGTTCTATCAGGTCCCCCGGGGAGCGGGGCGGCTCTTGTGGATCTTGCGCGGGTCGGGCGGGGCAGGGCGGGGCAGGTGGGGAGCGGGTCGGGCCGCCCTACCGGCGGATCGCCCCGGCCCGCCCGTGCAGCGCGGCCCGGTCGGCGGCGGCGCGTCCGGCCGCCCAGCCCACGCCGTCGCTGACCCGCACCCGCTGCGAGACCAGCTTCGGGAACAGCCGGCCGACCTCCTCGTCCACCGCCTCGGAGCGGGCGGCGAGCGCGGGCAGCAGCCGCCCGTCCGGCAGCAGCTGCTCCTCGGTGCCGTCCTCGCGCAGGTGCCGCCCGGCCGCGGCGGCGCTGGTGGCGCGCTCGGTCGCGGCGGTCAGCCGCTCCCGGATCCGCGCCGCGTACGCGACCAGGAAGGACTGCCGGAACGCCTTGCTGCGCGAGTCCTTGCGGGAGCCCGCCTTGTTGAGCGCGTGGGTGGCCTGCACCAGCAGCGAGGTGTAGAGCAGCTCGACGCCGTCCAGGTCGCCGTCGAAGCCGACCACGGTGCAGAAGCCGAACTCCTTCGCCCACACCACCCGGCACCGGTTGGCCGCCGCGACCGCGTCCAGCAGCATCGTCTTGGGGCCCTCGTACGGGTTGTCCACCCCGATCCGCAGCGCCGCCGGGGTGTCGCGGTCGGCGCCGGCCGCGGCCAGCAGCGCGTCGTCGATGCTGTGCTGGGCCATCAGCTGCTGGGCCTTGGCGGTCAGCGCCTCGGCCTCCTCCGGGTACTCGGTGGACTCGGCCTTGGCCAGCAGCGCCCGGATCCGCGCCAGCATCCGCGGCTCGCCGGTCACCGGCGCCGAGCGCTGCGGCCGCACGGCCTGCCCGGGGGCGGGCCCCACCGGGGCGATCGGCGGCAGCCGGCCCCAGGTGCGCAGCAGCTCCAGGGCGGCGGTGGCGAGCGCGAAGCGGTCCAGCCGGTGCCGGTGGGCGAAGGCGCCGAGGTACTCCTCGTCGCCGGACCACCACACCTCGGCCTCCAGCTCGCGCAGCTGCTCCCGCCAGCGCCGGTCCAGGGCGGCCGCGGGGTGGCGGCGGCCCTCGGCGGCGATCAGGTCCACCGCGAGGGCCAGGTGGACGGGCTTCAGCTCGCGCCGCACCACCCGGACCAGGTCGGCCGGCCGCCATCCGGCGGACCAGCAGCGACCGACGGCGGTGTCCGCGTACCCGAGCAGGGCCCGGCCGACCTCCGGCCACTGCCCGGCCGAGGCGGCCAGCAGCGAGGCCCCGGTGTCCAGGGCGAGGTCCAGTGCGTCCTCGGTGGCCGTCAGCACCGACCGCACCGCCTGCTCCAGCAGCGGCCCGGCGGTCCCGGCCTGCTGCGCGCGCTCGCCCACGGTGTGTCCCTGCTCTCCTCGACGGTCCGGCCTCCTGCCCATGATGCCGGAGCGGCGGCGCGGACCGGCCGGGGGAGCGGAGCGGCCCCACCCGGCGGCCCACCCGGCGGGCTCAGCGCTCGATGGCCTTGGCCAGGATCTCCGGGGTGCGCTCCAGCAGCCGGTCCGCCGCCAGCCGCACGCCCAGCGCCGCGACCAGGGCGCCGTACAGCGGCCCGATCAGCAGCACCGGCCAGCTCGGCCCGTCCGAGAGCAGCGCCCAGACGAGGTAGCCGCCGACCGGCAGTGCCAGCAGCGTGACGCCGAGCATCGAGCCGAACTGGTTGAGCAGGATCAGCCCGCCCTGCCCCGGGGCGGCGTTGCGCATCGGGTTGCTGTCGGCCGGCATGGTGTACGGCGCCAGCACGCTGAACAGCGAGCCCAGCGCGATCCCGCAGCCGAGCAGCGTCAGCGCCAGGCCGAGCGCGGACGGCAGCTCGCTCCACCGCCCGGTGACGGCCGCCAGCACCAGCCCGAGCACCACCGTCACCGGGACGGCGTACGACAGCACCGCGTACGCCCGGCCGCGCAGCTCGGACCGGGCGTCGGCCGGGGTGCGCAGGGTGGCGGCGACCATCCAGAACGCCGAGCCGTCCATGCCGAACAGGTTGAGCATCTGCAGCCCGAGGAACACCCCGGTCATCGCCAGCAGGTAGACGCTCGCCCAGCCCTGGACCATCGACAGCACGCAGATCACCAGCGTCATCCCGATGCTGGTGAACAGCGCCGCCTTGGCCCGCGGCTCGCGCCAGGCGTACCGCAGGTGCCGCTGCATCACCGCGCCGGTCCGGCCCTGGGGCAGGAAGCCCCAGCCGCGCGAGTTCTGCACCCCGCGGGCCACCTCCAGGGTGGAGGAGTCGGCGGTCACCATCAGCTCCTGCAGGCTCCGCCGCCACCAGCGCAGCAGCAGCGCCAGCAGCACCGCGGCGGCGGCGAGCTGGAGCAGCGCCAGGCCGTACCGGCCCTCGCCGGCCGTGCGCGGCGCGTCGGCCGCGCTGATCGGCGGGATCCAGCGCAGCACCGAGGCGATCGGCTCCAGCGGGGTGAGGTCGATCGGCCCGCCCCGGCGGCCGAGGATGCTCTGCGAGCCGACGTTGGCGACCTGGACCAGCAGCGCGAAGGCCAGCCCGCCGAAGATCGCGAAGTCCTTGCCGCGCCGGCTGGAGAGCATCCGGGCGTTGCCCGCCGCGACCGCCCGGGAGAGCGTGACCAGGCAGAGCACCGCGAGCGGCACGGCGG
>NZ_JBEXJK010000062.1:0-28368 GCF_040609095.1 Kitasatospora sp. NPDC004799 | reverse complement strand
CCCCGGACGTTCAGCGCGTCCGGCCGGTTGCTGTACCAGTCGAGCAGCCGGATCACCGGGCGGGCGCCCTCGGCGGCGCGCAGTTCGAGGCGGTCCTTCAGTCGGCGTGCGGTGCGATCAATTGTGATGCCATGACGGCGAGTTCGCGTTCGATGTGAGCCCGGGAGGCGTCGGGCAGGGCGGCGAGACGAAGCGGTCGTGCGGAGATCAGTGAGATCAGCAGCCAGGCCGCCGCGTCGGGGTCGGTGTCGGCGCGGAGCTCTCCGCCGGCCTGGCCCTGGCGGAGCAGGGCGGCGAGGGCCTCGGCGATCCGGCGTACGGCCGCCTGTCCGGCTTCGGCGACGGATGGTTCGGCGGTGGCCGCGACCGAGTCGGCAAACAGGACGCCGATCGCCCCTCGTGCGTGCAGCTGGTCGAGGTGCTCGAGTGAGGTGAGCTCGGTGAGCAGGACGGACACCGGGACGCCGGAGCCGGCGGCCTTGCCCAGTTCGGTGCAGACGCGGTCAGCCGCGCGCGCCACGACGGCGGTGAAGAGCCCGGCCTTCGACTTGAAGTTCTGGAAGACCACCGGCTCGGTGACGCCGATGCGGGCGGCCACTTCGGAGACCTTGCCGCGCTGGTAGCCGTGTTCGGCGAAGACCTCGGTGGCGGCAGCCAGGATCGTGGCGCGCCGCTCGTCCGCGCTCAGGCGGGTCCGGCGTCGGCCGGCGGGTCGGGTCTCGGTGGGGTCGGGCTCGGTCACCTGATCATCCTAGGGGTTCTCTTGCCGAAGAACTTAGCCGTGACTAAGCTCGGGACTGCTTAGTCGGAACTAAGTAAGGAGCGAGAGGTGGCGCTCGGACGCCTGCTGCACGGAGACCCCCAGCACGACACCGACGGCACGGCCATCGGCTGCGGCCGCGGCTACGAACTGTTCACCACCGTCGCCTTCGGCGGCCGCCGCGACCGGGTGTTCACCCGGCTCGCCGCCCTCAGCGGCGCCGGCCCCGGCGACCGGGTGCTCGACGTGGGCTGCGGTACCGGCTATCTGACCCGGCGGATGGCGACCGCCGTCGCACCCGACGGCACGGCCCTCGGCGTCGACCCATCCGACCGGGTCGTCGACCACGCCCGGCGCCTCGCCGCCGACCTGTCCGGCTGCACCTTCGAGCGCGGCATCGCGGAGGAACTGGCTGCTCCGGACGCCTCCTTCGACGTGGTCGTCACCAGCCTGATGATCCATCACCTGCCCGCCGGGGTGAGGCCGCAGGCACTGGCGGAGATGTACCGGGTCTGCCGGCCGGGCGGGCGGCTGCTGGTCGCCGACTTCCGCCCTCCCGAGAGCCGGATCGGACGCCACCTCGTCGGCGCCGCCGCCGGACCGGCCATGGAGCGCAACCCGATCGAGCGGCTGGACGGCCTGGTGCGGGACGCCGGATTCACCGTGGTCGGGGTCGGCGACCTGCGCCCGTGGATGCGCTACGTCACGGCCGTCCGGCCCGCCGCGCGCCAGGACCCCGTGTGAACCGACCCCCGGGCGGCCACCGCGGCCTGCGGATCGTTGCCCTGCCGCTCGCCGCCGGTGGACTCGCCGTCCATCTGCGGCTCGGCACGAAGGTCGGGCCCGTCGTCGCGGCGGCAGGCCCGGTCGCACACCTCGACGCCGCGTTCCTCGGGCGACAGTGGCTCGAGCGGCGCGACCGCGCCCTGTCCTGAACACCGCCCGCTGCGCCGCTGCCGGTTCCCGGGATCAGATCGTCACGACGTTGACCGCGAGCGAGGCGATCGTGGCCAGGGCGCGGGCCTGCCCGTAGCGCCTGGGGTCGGCGGGCGTGCGCAGCTGGGCGTAGACGCCGAGGAAGACGTAGGTGAGGACGGGGGCGAGCCAGTCGTTGGCGGAGAAGCCAGGCAGGCCGTCGTTGTTGAGCTGGGGCATGTTCGCCGAGTCGCGGAAGAGGAAGACCGAGGCGCCGGAGAGCAACGTGATAGCGGCAAGGTCCGACCATGCGCCTCGCGGCAGCCGCCAGAAGGCGGCGGCCGCCGCGAGGACGGCCGTGACGGCGGTGGTGAGCAGGATGTGGAGGTGGCTGAAGGTCGAGTCGGAGGCGAGGGTCGTGGTCATCGGCTGCTCCTCTGAAGGCGTACGGGCGGTCTCGGTGACCTGATGGTCCGCCATGGGAGCAGGGTCTGTGGGGCGCCGCGCGTCGGGCGCGTCGGCGACCGCGCCGGACAGGGCTCCGCCGGCAGCGGCGGTCTCCCCCGTGACGAATGCCTTGATCTGCGGGTTGTTGCGGTGCTTGGTGAACCGTGGACGTGGTGGAGCACGGCGGCGAAGCCGACCGGCGTCGGCCTCCCCGCCGTGCAGCCCGTCCGTACGCGGGTGGTTCAGGCGGGGTGCACGCGGGTCGCGGCGACGGCGGCGGCCAGTGTTCGGGCCAGCTCGACGCCGTCGGCGACCGCCCAGAAGTGCAGGTAGAACAGGCGCGGGTCGTCGTCCAGGCCGTGGTTGTGCAGTTCGACGACCTGGATGCCACCCGCCCGCAGGGCCGTGATGACGTCCTGGACCTCGTGCGCCGTCATGGCGAAGTCGCCGTTGATCGCCGCGCGGCCGCCGCCGACCGGCTGGAAGCCGATCGCGGTGGTCACGCCCATCGCCGGTGGTGCCACCCGGGCGTGCAGGGTGATCCGCTCGTCGCGGGCGAAGGAGAACTTGTAGATCCCGCCGTCGTTCCTGCCGGCGGTGTCGAAGGCGGCGTCGATGCCCGCGGTGTCCAGGTCGACGGCCGGCGCCGGGGAGGTCGGGGCCGGTGGCGGGGTTGCGGTCGCGTCCAGCGTGGCCCGGAAGCCCTCGGCGATCTCCTCCGCGTCGCCGACGGCGTGGAAGTGCGTCCACCACACCGCCGGATCGTGGGCCAGCAGGTGCTTGTGGATGGCGCTCTGGTCCAGGTCGTTGGCGTGCAGCGCGTCGGTGACCTGCTGCAGCTCGGTCTCCAGCACGACCAGGTCGCCCATCACCATGGCCCGGCCGTCCGGGTAGCGGGCGAACGCGGCATAGGAGCCGAGCGACAGGCCCGGCTCGATCCTCACCCCGTACGAGGTCAGCGAGAGGTCGCGGCGGGGGAAGGCCGCCCGGTAGACGGTGCCGCCCGACAGCGTGCCGGTTCGGCCGAGTAGCTCGGCAACCGGCTGCCAGTCAGCCTCCGTCGTGGTCACCGGCGCCAGCGGCTCACCGTGGCCGTGCCCTTCGTCCGCCGCAGCGGCCGAGGCCGCGCCACCGGTGAGGGCTGCAGCCGGGGCGGCCATCGCCAGGGTGCGCAACAGGGAACGGCGTCGCATCGCAAACCTCCAACGAGACAGGTTATGTGACCATGGTTACACCACGCGGATCGAGGTCGGTCAGGGCAGCACGCCCCGGAGGAGTCGTCTCGCCCGGCTGGAGTCCCTGAGCCGACGTGAACCGGTTCTGGAAAGCAGTCGACCCCGCCGGCGCGCCTTCAGCGGGGTCGAGCTGTTGCTGCGTGGTGATCAGGCCGCAGTGGCCGGGACCGGCTCCGTGGTCGCTGCGGCAGCGGTCGGCGGGACCAGGAGTCGCTGGGCCAGGGCGCCGAAGAGCAGCCCGAAGGCGGTCCAGAGGGCGGCCTGGATGCCGATCGAGGCGAGGCGGAAGTCCCACAGCAGCGCCGACGGGAAGGACTCCTTCACCGCGTCGCCGTTGTCCGGCAGGACGGCGAACAGCACCGCCATCACCGCGACGTAGCACGCGCCCGCCGCGACGGTGGCGTTCCAGGTACCCAGGCGCGGAGCGAGGCGTCGGCCGACGATCACGGCGGCGACGCCCAGCAGCACGCTGAGCGCGATCATGAGGAAGAACAGCGTGGTGCGCTGCCCGACGGTGTCCGGATTGCCGACCGCCGGCGGGGTGGCCGGGTACTTGAGGAACGGCACGAGGTAGACGGTGGTGAAGGCGCCCGCCGCGACCAGCGCGGCGGTCGCCCGGGGGCTGAGCCGGCCGATCCGCCCGAGGGCGAAGCAGAACGCCAGCGAGCCGATGCCGCCGAGCGCCACGCCGTACACCAGGACGCCGGTGGCCAGGCCCGCGGTGGACTGGAGGGTCCGGCTGACCAGGTCCTCCTCGTCGCCGCCGTTCTGGTCGGGGGCGGCCGCCTCCGCGGTGCCGTGGTCGTGGTCGTGGTGGGCGGCGGGAGCCGAAGCGGAGTGCTCCAGCGCGATGCTGTCCGAGACCGGGCCCTCGCCGACGAGGTAGGCGACGGCGAAGGCCAGCAGACCGGCGATCAGGCCCGCGACCATGCCGCGGGCCAGCAGTCTTCTGACGGTCGCGGCCGGCATGGCGGCGGCAGGGGTGGTGGAGTTGTTCATGGGTGCGTCGGCTCCGCTCAGTGGCAGGGGAAGCCGAGCAGGTGCCGGCCGTCGTGCACCCACTCGTGCACGGCCGCGCCGGAGAAGACCGAGGTGGCGCCCTGCTCGGCGCCGACGAAGTAGAGCAGGACCAGCATCAGGGTGCCGATGAAGGCCGCCCACGGCAGGATCGCGCGCAGCGGCAGCGAGGCCGGAGCGGACCCGGTGGCGGGCAGGCTGGGGGAGACGACGGACTGGGCCATGGCGGAACCTCCTGGGGGAAACACGCGTCCCGTACGGTGGGGCTCGGACGACGGCCATCGGGTCTGACTTGCCGACGTACCCGCCGCTGCGTGAGGCGGCCGACCGTCGGCATACAGTGGCGCGACCGTGCCGGATTCCCACCGGACTTCCGTCTCGCCGTCGTCTTCATTCGGTCGGGGAGACCGTAGCGGCATACGCGGATTCCGCCAAGGGCTCACACCGGCGCTCCGACTCGGTGTGCGGCGGATCAGGCGCGCCCCGGCGCGAAGACGCGCACGGGCCCGGGGATGGCAGGTGTACGAAGGGAACGCGTGTGACGGTTCGGGTGATCTTCATCTCTCCCGCGATCGGGACCGCTCTGCGGCAGGCCCGGTTCGACGACGACGGCCCGCTGGACGAGGGCGGTCTGCGCTCCGCCTGCGCGGCCGCATCCGCTCTCCCAGGCGTCGACCGTGTCCTGGTCTCGCCGTCCACCCGGTGCCGCCAGACCGCCGACGCGCTCGGGCTCGCCGCCGCCGAGGTCGCCCCGGCGCTGCGCGGCTGCGCGATGGGCCGCTGGCGCGGCCGGACCCTCGACGAACTGTCCGCGGAGGAGCCCGAGGCGGTGCTGGCCTGGCTCACCGATCCTGCCGCCGCCCCGCACGGCGGCGAATCCGTACGGCAGTTGTGCGCCCGGGTGGCGCGGTGGCTCGACGAGGCCAGCGAGTCGGCCGGGCGTCTGCTCGTCGTCGCCGAACCGGACGTGATCCGGGCCGCCGCCCTCCACGTCCTCGGCGCGCCCGAGCAGGCCTTCTGGCGGCTCGACGTACCGCCGCTCTCCGGCACCGAACTGACCGGGCGCACCGCTCGCTGGAACCTCCGCCTGGCGTCGCCCCTGACCCGCCGGGAGGACGGCTGACGACGGTGCCGCGGAGCTGTCGGGGCCGCGAACACGGCGTGGTGGTCGGCTGCGGGGAGCCGGGCCACGCCGTGGTGTCCGGGCGGTTCAGAGCGCTGCGGCGAGGGCGTCCGCGGTGCGGAGGGTGAGGGCGGCGATGGTGAGGGTGGGGTTGGCGGTGCCGCCGGTGGGGAAGACGGAGGAGCCGACGACCCAGATGCCGGGGTGGTCGTGGGAGTTGCCCCAGGCGTCGACGACGGCCGTGGCCTTGTCGCCCCCCATGCGCATGGTGCCCATGGGGTGGCCCGCGCCGTTGTACTTCAGGGTCGGCTGCAGTGGGGCGATCTGGGTGGCGCCGGCGGTGTCCTCCAGGTGCTGCCAGATCCGGCGCGAGACGCTGTGGCCGTAGGCGAGGGCGGCCTTGGAGTAGTTGTCGAGCTTGTAGGTGATCTTCGGCCGGCGGACGCCGAGGTTGTCCGTCTGGTCGGAGAGCGTGACCCGGTTGTCCCGGTGGGGGAGCTGCTCGGTGGAGACGCTGATCCGCAGCATCCGGGTGACCTTGTCGGCGACGGCCTGCTGCAGCGGCTTGCCGAGGAGCTTCACCTTCTTGGTGGCGTCGTCCCACAGGAAGCTCTGCAGGGTCTTCTCGGGGGAGCCGCTGCGCCCCCAGCCGTCGTTGCCGATGGTCATCCGGAAGGCACCGTTGTTCTTGCGGAAGGCGCCGTCGCGGAAGGTGTCGACGCCGAGCGCGGACTGCGGCCCGCGGAAGGGGTACACGGGCCGGCCGAACAGGCCGACCATCTCGGCGGAGTGGTGGTCCATGAGGTTGCGGCCGACCTGGTCGCTGCTGTTGTCCAGGCCGGAGAGCAGCCAGAGCTTGGGCGTCTCGATGGCGTTCAGCGCCAGGACGACGTGATCGGCGGTGACCTCCTTCTGCCGTTGGGCGGGGTCGGCGATGGTCCAGTCGAGGTACGCCACGGTGTACGGCTGGCCGTCACCTGCCGGCGGGACGATCCGGTTGGCCACGCTCGCCGTCCGGAGTTCGACGCCGAGTTCGTCGCGGGCCTTGTTGACGTGGAAGGAGGCGTCGTACTTGGCGCCGCTGGGGCAGACCGGGATGCAGCTGGAGTTTCCCTGGCAGGCGCTGCGGCCGTGGTAGGGCTGGGAGTTGCGGGCCTGCGGGGTGGTGACGATCTTCACCGGGATGCCGTCGATCGGCCTGATCGTCGACAGCGCGGTGCGGACCAGCTCGTCGCCGTAGCTGGGGGCCATGCCGGGCATCGGGTAGTCGCCGCTGCGTGGGGTGATGCCGACCCACTCGTTGGCGTTGCCGGAGATGCCGAGCTCGTTCTCGGCCTGGGCGTAGTAGGGCTCCAGCTCGTCGTAGCCGAAGGGCCAGTCGACGCCGACGTCGTACTTCGTCCTGAGCTGGAAGTCGTTGGGGACGAAGCGTGGGGTGTTGCCGCGCCAGGCCCAGGTGCTGCCGCCCGTCATGCGCTGGAAGCCGCTGGCGAAGACGTCCAGTTCGACGTCCTCGTCGTAGTACTGGTTCATGACGGTGAAGTCGGGGACGCCGTCCGAGGAGGGGGCGAACTTCCGTTTGTTATTGGGCAGTTCAGCGTACGGAGAGGGGACGGACTTGGTGGGGGAGGTCTGGTAGGCGTCGACGAAGGCGGCGCGCTCGGCGGCGGTGGTGGGGTTGTTGCCGGCCTCCAGGAGGAGGATGCGGGCGCCGGGCCTGGTGGCCTTGAGCCGGCAGGCGGTGAGGGCGCCGGCCACACCGGCGCCGACGATCACCACGTCGTAGGGGGCGTTCGGGTCCACGGGGTCGTTCACGGGGGTGGTCTCCTCGGCTCAGGGGTGCTGGGTCCAGTAGCCGTAGCCGCTGGCGGCCGGGGGCACGGGGGCGGTGGCGAGCGGGTGGGCCTTGATGACCTGCCAGATCAGGCCCGCCTGGTACTGCTGCGGTGTGGCGGGAGCGTCGGGTGTGTCGTCCGGCTTGAGGAACTGCGCCGTGTACCAGACCGTGACGGTCTCCCGGGTGATCCGGGCCAGCTTGGGGTCGGCGTTGACGGCGGAGGTCAGCGCGCCGAGCGGGTTGCCCTGGGCGACGGCGGCACGGTAGGCGGTGAGCAGGGCGGGCAGGTCCTGCGGGTAGGCGGTGGAGAGCCGGCCCCGGTAGGCCTCGGCGAGCTGTTCGTCCAGGTCCGTTTCCCCGGTGAGGAGTTCGGACAGGGCGAGGAAGTCGGTGGCGTCGGTCATGGCGGGGGCTCCTCAGCCTTCGGTGAAGACGATGTCCTCGGGCGAGGTGGTCATCCGGACCGCCGTGCCGCCGTTGACGATTTCGACCAGCGGTTTGAGGCTCAGCTCGGGGGTGCCGGCGGGCTCGATCACGAGCTCGTCCCCGCCGCCGGCCAGGAAGGTGGGGAAGCCGTTGAGCGAGGGCTCCACCAGGTTGAAGTGGTCCACCAACCGTCGGAACAGCTTCGGCAGGATCACGACGTCACCGGTGAGGGAGGGCAACCCGGTGATGACCGCCCCGTCGGGGGCGGTGGTGACGTCCGACGGCCAGAGCCCGAGGCCGGAGGTGCGGGCCTGCTGGGCGACGGCGGCCATCTCGGCGCGCAGCTCGGGGAGGAACTTCTTGTAGAAGGTGGGGTAGGCCAGCCCGGTGGCGAGCATGTGGTGGTTGGCGGTGGTGCGCAGCAGCGCCACGTCGACGTTGACCTGGGTGCCGTCGGCGGCCGGAGGCGCGCCCGCGCCGATCAGCGCGACGCAGCGGCCGAACTTGTCGGCACCCTGGGTGAGGATGAAGCCCGGCGCCTCCTTCGGCGTGGCGGCGGTGACGGTCTCGCCGTTGTGTCGGACGCCGGTGAAGCCGAGGAAGGAGAGCAACTCCTCGGCGGCCTTGTGGGCGAACTCCAGCGGCTGGTGGACGGCCGGGCCGGTGCGGCTGTAGTGCGTTTCCAGGGCGTCGATGGCTTCGAGCCGCAGGCGGACGATGTTCTTGCTGTCGAGTTTGACCGGACAGCCGTCGAGCTCGTCGAAGGCCTTCGGGTTGGTTGGCTTGAAGGCGACGGTGTCGCCGTCCGGCTGGAAGTTGAGCACCTGGTACGAACCCTGGACCAGCAGCATTGTCATGGCAGCCCCTTGGGGATGGAGGGCAGAGCCGCTGTGCGGATGGCGGGTGGTGACCTTCGGCGATTCCGCCGTCACAGTCGGCTGAGGGCGGCGACACTGTATGTGCGTACCTGACCGCCTTCAATCACCGTCCGTGGCGAGCCGGTACCGGATGCCCCGGTTCACTGGGACGGCTGGTAGGCGACGAGCGCCGGGTGGCCGTCGGAGCCGTGGGGGAGCGGGTAGTAGCCGCGGTGGCTGGCGGGGTCGACGGTGACGACGTGGGCGCCGTCGGCGAGGCGGGCGCGGCTGGTGACGGTCAGGTGGCGGTCGCGGTTGTCGAGGACGGTGAGCCAGCCGGATTCGGCGGCGACGTACAGGCGGTGAGCGTCGTCGAACAGGGCGCGTTCGGCGAGCCGGGCGGCGGTCAGGGCGGCGAGGGCCGCCGCCGCGAGGAGTATGTACATCACGACGATCTGGTAGCGGATGGCGGTCAGCGGATCCACCCCGGCCAGGATGAGGCTGGTCATCGCGCCGGGCAGGCTGATCAGTCCGACCGTCTTGGTGGCGTCGACGGCCGGGATCAGTGCGATTGCGGTGCGAAGGCCGCGTCGGCGGGCAGGCCGAGGGCGAGCCGGGCCTCCACAGCGGGCCTGGCGGTGCGGGCCTCGTCGCGGAGGCGGACGAGCACGACGCGGGCCATCGGCGAAACGTCACCCGGGTGAGTCCGGCGTCGTCGACCCAGCCGAACACCACCCCGTCGATTGCGTGGGCGGCGAGCTGGGCTTCGGCCGCGCGGGCCCGGGCGGCCCGTTCGGCTCGGGGGTACGTGGTGGTCATGCGGCCCCTGCTGGTGTCGGCGGCCACCGGTGCGCGGGGGAGCGGCGGGGAGTTCACTCGTCCGTGAACGGCCGCAGCCGCGGGGTGACACGGGACGACCGCGGTGACTCCCGGCCTCCGACCGGGTGCGGTGCGTTCTCGGTCGACGGCCGCGCGGACGGCCTGGCGTCGGGGTGGGCGGATGGGGGAAGGGTCTGCACGGATGGCCGCACGGGGTGGGGTCCGAAAACCGTTCGCGATGGCATGGGCTTCGAGCCGAGACTGGTACGTCGATCACATCGAACAGGAAGAGTGGCCAGCCCTGACGTACAACCGTGACACCCTGCCCGTCCCCGACAACCGCGTGCCTCGCGTCACCTCCGCGGACATTCGGAACTGGGATGAATTCGACCCGGCTCGTCATCCGTTCGCCTGGGATGAGGCCGAAGACGCTCGTCTCCGCTCGCTGGTCCGCGAGTGGGTGCCGCCCGTGCTCTCCGGCATGGCCGGCTGGTGGCAGGGTGAACGTTGGTGTGAGAGCCAGGTGGATGCAGTCCTTCGGGAGCGATACGGCACCTGGGCCTGGGGATGGAGCTGGTGCTATCGCGACGGCGGGCCCATCGGCAACTGGGTCAGCGGGCCGAGCTCGGTGACGACCCCCGACGAGACCGCAGAACGTGTCGTGGCCGCGCTGCTGGAGTGGCGGGAGTGGCTGGAGCGGACGGCCCGGCGCTTCGCCGAGCTGGCGCCACCGCCGGACGCCTCACCCGAGGATCGCAGCTGGCACCTGGAACGGGCCTGCGTCCGGCTCGTGACCCACGCGCTGGACTCGGGCGCGGACAACGCCTGGCGCGGCCAGGCCTCCATCGTCCTGGGCTGGTTCCTCACCAGCACCGGCATGGACCGGGCCGAGGCCGAGCTAGCGGTGGAACGTGCGATCGGTGGCCGGTTCAAGAGCTGGGTCCACCCAGAGCGGACGCTGATCGAATCCGTCGGCGAGGACCTCGCGGTCGGCCTCACCGGCCACGCTCCTTACCAGGAGCACCATGAGAGGGCGGCGCTGGAGGATCTCCATGACCGCTACTGACAGCCTTTCAGTCTGGCTGCACGTGCGCCGCGAGGTCGACTGGCAATATGCACCGGCCCTGCGACGGGTCCCACCCGGCTGCGACGGGTTCCGATCCTGGTGCGAGGGACCGGTCCGTCTGCGCGACCCGATTCGCGCCGAACGCCTGCTCGCCGCACACGCCTTGTCCCTGGAAGATGCCGCACGTCGTGCCCCGCTGGACTTCGCCCTGCTGGCCGGTTGGCAGCGCGAAGTCCTTGCTGCAACGGAGGCACCGTTCCGCATGAGCGACGCCTACGCGAAAGCTGGCCGCGAGCGCTACGGCCTGACCCGGCGGACCCAAGCCGATTTCGCTTCCTGCCTGCGCGAGACAAACGACTCGGACATCCCGCTGGCGGCCCGCGCGGCCCGCGCCTACCTCGATGTGGCGTTCTTCCACCCCTTCACCGATGGCAATGCCCGCGCCGCGCTGTTGACTTTGGTCCATGTTCTGGCCCGGGAGGGCATCGTCCTTCCTGAGGTCGGTCCCCTCCAGACCACCCGCTACGCGGATGACCCGGCCGGTGCCGCCGACCTTGCCGCTCTCATCGGGGTGCTCAACCGCCGCCGAACCAGAGTGGTTCAAGAACCTCAAAACACCGTTTTCTGACAGAACCCCGGGCGTGAGCACCTTCCTTCGAACCCGACGCCTTCGACCTCCTGCTCTCGGTGGAGCTGTCTTGGGGTGGGCAGGTCACCGCGGTGCGTGATCACTGCCGAGCCTCCCGGCGCTTCGGACCTGCCGGAAGTTCAGCGCACGCGGCGGTCCTCCAACGGGGCGGCGTGCCGGACCGGGCCGGGAGCGCCGGGGAGGTGGGGCTGATGGTTGACCAGGCGGGCGGAGTTGCCGACGACGGCGATGCTGCTGGTGTTGTGGAGCAGGGCGGCAAGGACGGGGTTGAGCGAGCCGCCGGCACTGGCGAGCAGGCCGGCGAGGTTGACGCCGATGGCGAGCCCGTAGTTCTGCCGGACCACGCGCAGGGTGTGGCGGCTGAGTTCGACGACGGCCGGGACCTGGCGCAGGTCGTTGCCGGCCAGGGCGATGTCCGCGGTCTCCAGTGCGATGTGGGAGGAGTGCTCGCCCATGGTGATGCCGACGTCGGCCAGCGCCAGGGCGGGGGCGTCATTCGTGCCGTCGCCGACCATGGCGACCAGGTGGCCCTCGGCCTGGAGGTCACGGATGATCTGGAGCTTGGCTTCGGGCAGGGCGTGGGCGTGCACCTCGGTGATGCCGAGGGTGTCGGCGACGACCTGGGCGGTCTCGGGAGCGTCGCCGGTGAGCAGCAGGATGCGGGTGACGCCGAGGTCCTGGAGCTGGCGGACGACGGTGTCGGCCTCGGCGCGGACGGCATCGGAGACGCCGAGCATGCCGATCAGGTCGTCGTCGTGGGCGAGGCAGATGACGGTCTCGCCGTGGGCGCGTAGCTGCTCGGCCCAGAGCGCGGCCTGCTCGGGCAGGTCGACGCCGTGGCGGCGCAGGAGCGCCGGACTGCCGACCAGCAGACGGGTGCCGTCGAGTTCGGCGCGCATGCCCATGCCGAGGACGACCTCGCACGCCTGATGGATCGGAACGGTCAGGTGCTGTTCCTCGCTGCGCCGGACGATGGCCTGGGCGAGCGGGTGCCGGGTGTGCAGCTCGCCGGAAGCGGCGAGGCCGAGCACGTCGTCGGCCGTGAAATCCTGGCTGAACGTCACCACGCTGGTGACCAGTGGCCGGCCGATCGTGAGGGTGCCGGTCTTGTCGAAGACGACGGCGGTGACCCGGCCGATGCCCTCCAGGTGGGTGCCGCCCTTGATCAGTGCGCCGTGGCGGGCGCCGGCGCCGATGGCCGCGCTGACGGCGGTCGGGGTGGCGAGCCCGGCGGCGCAGGGGCAGGCGATCAGCAGCATGGTCATCGCGCGGCGGGCATCGCGGGTGACCAGGTACGTGACGCCGGCGAGCGCGAAGGAGACCGGGACGAAGCGGCGCGTGAAGCGGGTCGCGACGGTCTGGATCGGGGCACGGTCACCCTGCGCCTCCTCGACCCGGGTGATGATCCGCCCCACGGTCGTGTCGCGGCCCACCGAGGTCGCCCGGACGGTCAGCGAGCCGGAGGTGACGATGGTGCCCGCGTACACCTCGGTGCCCTCCCGTGCGTACACCGGTAGGGCCTCGCCGGTGATCGTGGCCTGGTCGACGAGGGCCTCGCCGGTGAGCACGGTCCCGTCGACCGGGATCCGGTGGTGCTCGTAGACGGCGACCACGTCGCCGACCGCGACCTGCTCCAGGGCGACCTCGACTTCGACGCCCTCCTCGCGGACCAGCCAGACCCGCTCCTCGCCGATGGCGAGCAGGTCCTCGATGGCGCGGCGGGTCCGGCGCAGGGTGAGGGTCTGCAGGAACTCGCCGATGTTCAGCAGCCAGAGCACTGTCAGGGCGACCACGTTCTCCCGCAGCAGCAGGGAGATCACCGTGGCGGCGGTGACCAGGGAGTCGGTTCCGGGGCTGCGGCGGCCGACCAGGGCACGCAGCGCGCCTCGGAAGAACGGGAGACCGGTGAAGACCGTGACCGCGCCGAGCAGTCCGGCGCCTCGCCTGGTGACCAGCGGTGGGCGGCGCAGCAGCACCCGCCGCAGGGCGACCAACGCGAGGACGGCACCTCCGACGACCAGACGGGCGACCTCGCCGGTGGTGGAGTCCGGCAGCGACCGGCTGACCCGGACGGGAGCCGCCACGGGCGGCGGCTCCTCCAGACGGGCGACTAGCCGCTCCACGTCGAGGTGGTCGGGGACCAGCCAGATCACCACGCTGCCGGTGCGCGGGAAGACCCGCAGCGCCCGGAAACCCTCCAGCCCGGCCAGCCGGTCGTCCACCAGCCCCGCGCAGCCGGGCCGGGCGTGCAGCCACGGCACGGTCAGCCGGACCCGGCCCGCGGCGACGGACCGGACGATCACGGTGGACATGACTCAGTGCTCGTGGTCGTGATCGTGCGACTCGGTGCCCACCGCAGACGGCGGCGGCGCCTCCTCACCGAGCGTGGAACGGGCCTCGGCGAGCATGTCCCCGGCCTTGAGCCGGGCCTCCTCGGCCGCGCCGGAGATCCAGCGCCCGGCCACGATGCCGCCGGCGATGCCGTTGACCAGTGCCCGGCGGGCCGCCGGGCCGGCCTTCGGCGCGGCCTGGGCCGCACCGCGCAGGACCAGCCCGCCGACGACGCCCGAGACGGTGTAGTGGAGCAGACGGCCGGCGGCGGCTCCGGCGACGGCGGCGGGGTGCATGACAGTCTCCTTCGCTCAGGGCGCCCGGGGGGCCTGGCGAACACGCCTCTCTTCCAGTGTGCGCGCCAGGGTCGGTCCAGGACGATTCGGGTGCCTTCGCCGCCGGGGGCGGACGGCGAAGGCGGCCGCGTACACGGCGGTGGCGCAGGCCAGGATCGCGAAGCTGGGTGGCATCCCGGGGACGGCGTACGCGAGTGCGAGGCCGGCCCATAGTTCGCCGACGGCCAGCGCACAGGACAGCGCGAGGCCCGGGTAGGGGCTGTGGGCCAGCCGCTGGGCCGCACCGGCCGGAGCGGCGAGCAGGCCGAGCAGCAGCAGCGCTCCGACGGCCTGGGTGGCCTCCGCAGCGGCCGCGCCGACCAGGGCGAGGAAGGCGAAACCGAGCAGCCGGACCGGCACCCCGCGGGCGGTGGCGACCGCCTCGTCGAGCGAGGCGAACAGCAGCGGGCGGGCGATGGCCAGTAGCAGGAGCCCGACGGCCGCCGCGATCAGGGCGGCCGTCCGGGCCTGGCCCGCGGAGAGCCCGAAGATCGAGCCGAAGAGCACGCTCACTCCGGCGTTGCCGTGCGTGCTGCGGGAGGTGGTGTAGAGGGTGAGGAAGAAGACTCCGAGGCCCAGCACCCAGGAGAAGACGCTGCCGATCACCACGTCGTCCGCCCGGCCGGACCGGCCGAGCGCGCCGAGCAGCAGCGCGGCCGCGATGGTCGCGCCGAACAGGCCGAGCCGCAGGTCGTAGCCCAGCGCGAGGGCGGCGAGCGCCCCGGTGAAGGCGACGTGGCTCAGCGCGTCGCCGGTGAAGACCTGCGCGCGCAGCACCAGGAAGTACCCGACCAGGCCGCAGGCCGCCGCGATGGCGCTGCCGGCCAGCAGGGCGTGCATCAGGAACGGCTGGGCGAACGGGTCGGCGAGCACCGTCATCGTGCACCGCCGAGAGCCTGTCCGGCAGGCACCCGGGTGAGCCGCAGGACCACCGTGCGTCCGACGCGGGCGAGCAGGTACCCGCCGAAGGCGAGGGTGGTCAGGAAGAACCCGATCGGGTAGGGCGAATAGAAGGCCACGATCAGGGCGGCCCAGGTCACCAGCAGCGCGATCACCACCGTCAGGGCCAGACCGCGCCCCGGCCGTCCGGTGAGCGTCTGCGCCGTCGCCGCCGGCATCACCAGCAGCGCGAACACCAGCAGCGTCCCGGTGATCTGGCTGGTCGCCGCCGTCGCGGCCCCGAGCAGGACCAGGAACAGCACCGAAAGCCGGCGCACCGGTACGCCCCGCCCGGCCGCCACCGCCGGGTCCACGGAGGCGTACAGCAGTCGCCGTCCGACTGCGGCGAGCACCGCCAGGACGGCTGCCGCGACGGTCACGAGCACCGCCACCTGACCGGTGGTGATTCCCAGGAAGCTGCCGAAGAGCAGCGCGTTCACGCCGCCCAGCGAACCCCGGTACAGCGCCACGAACAGGTAGCCGCAGGCCAGCAGGAACGCCTGCACCGCCCCGGTCAGGACCGACTCCTCCGCGCCGCCGAACCGGCCCTCCCGCGGCACGGCCGCGACGACCAGCGCCGCGGCCAGGCAGAACACGAAGTACCCCGCGAGCGCCGACACCCCGAGCAGCGTCGCCCCGGCCGCCCCCGGGAACCCCACCACCGCCAGCGTGTGCCCGATGAAGCTCTGCCGCCGCAGCACCATGAACCAGCCCAGCACACCGGCCAGCACCGCGACGACCGTCCCCGCCCAGAAGGCGGCGACCATGAACGGGTACGACCAGATCCGCTCCAGATCGGCGAACACGTTCCAGGACCAGCCCGGGTCAGCGGCGGCCACGGCCCGACCCACCGGAGCCGTGCCGGTCGGTGTGCACAGCGGGCGCCTCGGGCTGGCCGACCACCACCAAACGGCCGTCGGAGGTCCGCAGCACCTCGATCGGCGTCCCGTACAGCGCCGTCAGGGTCTCCGAGTCGATCACCTCGCTCGGCAGACCCGCCACGGTACCGGCGGCCGCCAGGTACACCACCCGGTCGAGATAGCCGACGATCGGGTTCACGTCATGCGCGACCAGGACGACACTCACCCGCTCCTCCCGGCACACCCGGCTGACGAGCGCGGCCACCGAGGCCTGGTTCGGCAGGTCCAGGCTGTCCAACGGCTCGTCCAGCAGCAGCAGTTCAGGGCCGCGGACGAGCGCCTGGGCGATCAACAGCCGCTGCTGCTCCCCGCCGGAGCACTCGCCGATCGGACGCCCCGCGTACTCCGAGGCACCGACCAGCTCGACCACCTCGGCCAGCCGCGCCCGCTCCCGGCGCCGACGGGCACTGAAGCGGCCCGGCACCGGCAGTGGCGTGCCCCAGCGGTCCCCGTCCAGCCCGAGTCGGACGACGTCGACGCCGCGCACCCGCAGCGAGGCGTCGAAGCTGCGCCGCTGCGGCAGGTAGCCGATCCGGTGGTTGGCCCGGCCCGGCGGCACACCCAGTACCCGGACCTGGCCCGCGCTCGCCGGAACGAGCCCGAGCAGGAGCTTGACGAGAGTCGACTTGCCCACCCCGTTCGGCCCCAGGACCGCGACGAACTCCCCTGCGGCGACGCTCAGATCGACCCCCGACCAGAGGGTCCGGCCACCCACCCGGACCGCAGCGCCGCGCAGCGACACCACCGGATCGGGCCGCTCGGCGGTCGGCGGCGGGACGGTCTGGCGGACCGCCTCCCTGAACCGCGCCACCGGGTTCATCGGGCTACTTCCCGGTCGCCTTCGCGAGGGCCTGCTCAAGGGCCTGGAGCTGGGCGGACTGCCAGTCCTGGAAGGACGCGTCGGATGGATCGGGTGTCTCGGTGACGGTGGTCACCGGGATGCCCTGCGCCTCGGCGGCCTTGACCTGGGCCTGGACGTCGGGCGTGGAGTTCTGGCTGTTGTAGATGTAGACCTTGATCTCGCGGTTGCCGATCTGCCGGTCCACGGTGGCCTTGTCCTGGGCCGTCGGGTCGGTGCCCTCACTGATCGCGTCCAGGAACGGCTCCGGCGTAAGCAGCTTCAGCTTCAGGTCATCGGCGAGCGGGGTGACGATCGACTCGGAGGCACCGACCGGGGTGTCGGCGTACTTCGTCCGGATGTCCGAGATCAGCTGGTTGTAGCGGCCGAGGGCCTGGGACTCGAAGGTGTTCTTCTGCCGGTCGAAGTAGGCGGCGTCGGCCGGATCGATCCTCTTGTAGTCCTCGGTGATCCTCTCGATGACGCGGTGCACGTCCGAGGGGGAGTACCAGCGGTGCGGGTTGCCGCCCTCTTTGACGCCGACCAGCTCGCCGACCGTCAGCACGCTGCGCCCGGACACCGGGTTGGCGTCGAGCAGTTTCGTCGCCCACGCGTCGTAGCCGACGCCGTTGACGACCGCGTACTGCGCGCCGGCGACGGTGCGGGCGTCGGCGGCGGTCGGCTCGTAGTCGTGCGGGTCGGCGTCGGGGCTGCTGATGATGTTCGTGACCTTCACGTGCTCGCCTCCGAGCTGGGCGGCGATGCTGCCCCAGAAGTTCTCGGCGGCCACCACCCGGATCGCCCCGCCCGACGGGGTCGGCGGGGAGCCGCCGGCCGAGGACTGGGAGCAGGCCGCGACCAACGCCAGTACCGCCGTGGCGGACCAGCGCAAGCGCGGTCTCAACCACCGGTGCGCTGCTGCCCGGTGGGACACGGAAGCGGTCATGGCACCCGGTCTCCTCGCACCGTGCGGGCCCGCTGTGGGGAGAGCCCGGCTCTTGTTGGCCTCCTTCCACGGTAATGGAGATCATGCCCACCGGCCCACCGGCCCACCGGCCCACCGGCCCACCGGCCCACCGGCCCGGCGGCTGGTGGCGCTGGCCGGTGGCCTTGGAGCTTGTCGGAGCGCCGGGTTCTCGGGCCGCGGTCCATCGGCCGACCGGCTCCGAGAAGTCAGCCGCCCGTGTGCAGGTCCCGACCGGGGCGGCCGAGGAGCGGGTCGGGCAGGTGGCGCCGGCTGGCTTGGCTGAGTGAGAGCTCCTCGTCGTCGAGCAGGGCCGCGCCGAGGAGGGGGCGGAGCTGCTGACGGCCGAGTTCCGGGCCGATGAAGACGATCTCGTTGCGGCGTTCGCTGTAGTAGCAGCCGTCCCGGTGCCAGGCGACCGCCGCTCGGGCCGGCGGGCCAGCCACAGGTGTCCCCGGCTGCGCGTGACCTCGCGCATGATCGCGGGTCAGGCGCTGAGGGTGGAACGGACGCCGGGCCTGCCACAGGACCGAGCGGGAACGGACCGTCGCGCACCCGCGACGGCCGAAGGCATCGGTCACCTCTACCAAGCGCGCCGCCAGGACTTCAAACGGGTTGGGCCGACCGGCCCAACGGAGGAACGGCGCGGCCTTGTCATCCTGCTTGCCTTCCGTCGCAGGTCAGATAGGGTGCCAGAGTGTTCCGCCGATCTGATTCGGCGATACATGTCACGAGCGCGAGCTTGGTCCAGGTCTTCGGCGGACGCCCCGCGCATCGGCGACGGGCGACGGTGCCGCGCACTCCGGGTGGGTTGGACAGTACCCCCGGTATCCGGCCGCACCAACCAGACTGGCCAGGGTTGAACCTGCTCGTCGACCCGGACGGCTCGTAGCCGTTCGCCGCAGCACGTACCTGCTATGTGGTCGGCTCCGGAAGCCCTTCGGGGGTTGATCATGCAGTGGGGAGGAACGAGGATTCTTCTGAGCGATCGGCGGTAGGCCGGGCTTCCTGGCACTGGTCGTCGGCAAGGTCGGCCCGACCGGTGCGCCGGACTGCGGCGGTGTGACGACGACCCGGAACGACGAGTGCCGGATCTGGTCCAACCACGGCGGCGGGGGCACCTTCGACTACGACCAGATGATCGACCAGCGGGAGTCCGGTAAGGGCGTGTGGCAGGTGGTCGGTTGTTCCAGGGCGCCCGCGCCCGCCGTGTCCGGTCCGGATCCCTTCCCCATGCCATCCCAGATCCGGTCGAGGGGCACCCCCGAGGGTGGAACCCCGTGTCAGCGGGAGTGGGCGGCGAGGCTGAGCAGCAGGTGGGCGGATTCCGGGTGCTGGAAGTCAGAGTGGGCGCCGGAGGGGTGCAGCCGGGTGGCGAGGCTGCCCCGGTAGACGTGGCCGGCGTCGATGTTGACGATCGGGTGGTCGAGTTCGGCGTGCGGGTACGGCGAGTCCGCCGGCCGGAGCCGGGCACTGAACTGGGGGACCGGGGCGGAGCCGGTGCCGGAGTGGCCGATGCCCGGCAGGCCCTCGGCGCGCAGGTGCCAGAAGCCGGTGGCGCGGTCCCAGCGGGAGTGGGTGAGGACCAGCGGGCCGCGTAGCGGGGCGCCGGCCCGGCCGGGGCCGAGGAACAGCCGGGGGAAGAGCCGGGTGAAGGCGTCGCGGGGCGCGGCCATCTGGAAGACCAGGGCGCTGTCGACGGTGAACGGACGGCTTGGGTCGCCGGGCCGGGAGGACCAGCTCAGCACCGGGGGACCGGCCGGGCGGTCGGCCGCGTACTGGACGGCCTCGCAGAGGAACCGGCCGCCGAAGGAGTGCCCGAGCAGGTGGAGGTACTGGCCGTGACGGTTGGCCAGGACGCGCGGGGAGTCCGGTCGGCCGCGGCAGGAGTCGAGGTAGCCCAGCAGGTGGCCGAGGATCCGCCCGGCGTGGCCGCAGGCGCTCATCGCGTGCGCGCGCTCCCGGATGCGCCGGTAGCCGTGCAGGCTGGGCAGGCTGGAGGAGGGCCAGCGCACCACCACGCACCAGGGGCGGAACCCGGTGGCGAGCCCCGGGTAGGCGGACGGGGCGGCTTGGTGCAGCGCGGTGGCCCGGTCGATCAGCGCGGCGGCGGTCCGGTCGGCGGCGTCGGGGCTGGTCTGCCAGCCGTGGACGTAGACGAACAGGTCGGTCGCCCACTCGGGGATCCGCAGGTGGCGGGCCAGGTGGTCGGCGACCCGTGCGTCCGGGGCGGGGGTCGCTGTCCCGGGGAGGAGCAGCCGGCCGTGCTCGTCCAGGTCGACCGTCGCGGGCCGTACGGAGGCCGGGGGAGTGCGGTTCACGGCTTGAGCTCCAGGATGCTGTCGATGCCGCAGTGCAGGGAGTAGGCGAGCGCCAGCGGGTTGCGGTACTCGCGGGCGAACCAGCGCACCAGCTGCTGGGTGATCTCCCCGGCGGTGAACTCGCCGGTCAGGTAGTGGTCGAGGAAGGCGAAGGCGTACTCGGCGGCGAACTCCTGCGGGATCTGGAGCTGCGGCCCGAGCACCCCGTCCGCGCCGAGGTCGACCAAGGCCCGTCCCAGGTGGTCGAGTTCGGCCGCCGCCGACTGCCCTGTGTGGCAGGCGTTCAGCAGCACGAACGGCCGGAAGACGGCGTCCGACCGGTCCAGGTGGCGTCGGCGGTGCCGGCGCACCAGGTCGGCGTCGATGTGCCGGTCGTCGGAGAGCCGGACCGCGAGCTGCTCGTACGGGGAGTCGTTGGAGACGAACTGGCCGTGGCACCAGAAGTACATGACGTCCTCGTCCAGCACGGCGGCGGACAGTGCCTCCAGGAGGAGGTCCGAGTCGGTGCGCACGGTGAGCTGGGAGCGGTCCTCCAGCAGCTTGCGCACCTCTGGCGCCCGGCCGATGCCGGTGAGCTGGTCGTCGGTGTTGAGGCTGGTGACGGGTTTGGCGCGGGCGGAGTTGGGCGGCTGGATCGGCGGGTAGGAGGCGCCAGTCTGCTCGATCTGGTGGCGGTGGCCGAGGAAGTCCGCCCAGGGGTCGGGCCGGTCGGTGTCCACGGCGAGCATCGGCCAGGGCAGGTGGAGGTCGGAGTCGAAGCTGATCCGCAGCGAGCCGTGTTCGGTGAGGGTGGCGGTGAGGTACTCCCGGAAGCGGACCAGGCTGCGGTCGGCCCCGTCGAGCATGGTCTGAAGGAAGTAGCGTCCCTCCTCGGCGAGTTCGGCGACCTTGCGCTCGGCAACGGCGGCGTGCGGGGTGAAGTCGACGGCGGTGGCGAAGGGGTACGGGTTGAACGGGTCGGGGTCGTAGCCGATCAGCCGGTCGCGCCAGACGGAGCGCAGCCGGGCGGCCTTGGCGAGCAGGACCGGTGCCGGGACGGCCAGTCGCGTCCGGTGCATGCGGGTGCCGGGGGTGCGTTCGCCCGGGCGGAAGGCGCTGATGTCCAGCTCGTCGCCGTGGCGGCGAAGGGAGACGACGAGGTCCAGCGGCGCCGGGCCCTTCAGCGGGCCGGCGTCGGCCGGGCCTGCCTGCCGCGGCAGGCGCGTGTAGTCGGCGGAGGGGTTCTGCCGGACGAGGACGGGGAGGTCCCGGGGCACGTCGATTACTCCTGCTCCTGCGGTGCGATGGCGGCGGGTTCGTCCACGACGGCGGATCGGTCCGGGACGGCGGGGACGACCAGGACGGCGGAGAGGTCCTGGAGAACGGCACCGTGACCCTGGTCGAAGACGGTGATCCGGACGGTGTGCTGCCCGGGCGCGGCCGGGGTGAGCGCGAACCGGGCCGGCCCGTCGGCGGGGGTGTAGCTCGTGACGGGTGGGGCGAGTGCCGCGTCCGGGGTCACCGCGGCGACCAGGTGCAGGTCCGGCAGGGCGGCTGGGTCGGCGGACGCGTCGGCGGATTCGAGGCGCAGCTCCAGGTGGGTGGTGGCGCCTACGGCCGGATCGGCGGTGAGGGTCAGGCGCGGCTGCCAGGCGGGGTGGTGCGTCGCCGGTTCGACGGCGCGGTGCATCGCGCCGCGGGAGCGCCGGGGGAGAAGCCCGGGGGTGGGCGCGGGAGCGGTTCCAAGCGGGGCGATGCGCGGGTGGTGATCGGGCTCGGGTCCGTCGGGGAGCCGGGCTGGCATGCTACGGGCCTCGGCGGCGAGCGGGTGGCCGGTGCCCATCAGTGCCTCGCGGCCGACGCGGACCGCCTCCATCAGCGCCCGGGCGGCATCCTGGTGGCCGGCGGCGGTGAGCGCCCGGGCCAGGCCGACGGCGAGGGTGGGGTAGAGAGGCAGGGGGCCGGGGCGGGCGGCGCCGACGCTGACGGTGAGGTCGTCTGCCTCCCGGTGGCCGTCCAGCAGCGCGGTGGTGGGGGCGGCTTCCGCGGCCGGGATCCGGTCGGCGATGATCCGCTCGTAGACCTGGACGGCCCCGTCGGGGTCTCCGGCGCACAGCCGGGCGTGGGCGAGGGCCTGCCGAACCTCCAGGGTGAGGGCGCTGCGCGGTCCTCGGCTTCCGGCGCAGACTTCTACCAGCTCTTCCAGCCGGACGACGGCACGCAGCGGGCGGGGGCCACTGGCCAGCAGGAGTGCCTGGGTGAGCCGGGCGGTGACCGTCGCGTCGTCCGGGTCGCCGAGGGCTTCGGCGGCGGCGGAGACCAGCTCGCCGGCCAGGTCCAGGGCAGTCTCCGGTTGTCCGCTCAGGTGCTGGGCGAAGGCGAGCAGGCAGCCGGCGTGGATCCGGTCCGGCAGGCCCACCGCGACCGGCTCGGCGGGGTCAACTGTCATCGGGGACAGTTCGGTGGCGGCGACGCCGGGGCGACCGTCGAGGATCAGCGCCTTGGCGCGGTCGTGCCGGAGCTTCCGCACCGAGGGGTGATCGGGCCCGAGAGCCTCGACGGCGAGGGCCAGCGTCTCGTCGTAGTACCCGGCCGACTCGGCGTAGCGGCCCGCCTCGAAGAGGTTGAGCGCGATGCTGTCCCGGACGTCGAGGGTGTCCGGGTGGCCGGCTCCTAGGATCCGGCCGCGGTCCGCGAGGACGGACCGGTAGAGCGAGTCCGCGCGGTCGTGGTCCCATCCGTGGCGCAGCGCGTGGCCGCTGTGCTCCTGGGCGGCGAGTGTGGCGGGGTGGCCGGGACCGTACACCCGGATATGGTCGGAGACGAGCGCCTGCCGTTCGGCGGCCTCCTGACGATGGCGTCCGCTGAGCCGATGGGTGTAGGCGAGCTCGGACCGGTCATCGAGGGTGTCCGGGTGGTCGGGGCCCTGGCTCCGGGTCCGTACGGCGATCAACTCGGTGAAGAGGCCGGCGGCCCGGTCGAGTTCACCGGTCGAGCGGATGTCCTGGGCCAGCAGGGAACGGGGGCGCAGGCTGCCGGGGTGCTCCGGTCCGTGGACGCGGGCGTAGTCCGCCGCCAGCAGTTCCCGGTCGATGACGGCCTGACGGTAGAGGCCGGCGAACCCCTGGCTGGTGGCGAGGATGCTCCGGGCGGTGAGCACGCTCGGGTGGTCGGGACCGAAGAGTCGGATGTGGTCGTGTACCAGGGCCTCGTCGAGCCGGATGCCGAGCAGGTGGTTGCCGGAGGTCCGGTGGACCCAGGCTAGGAGCAGGCGGGTGTGGAGGCTGTCCGGGTGGTCCGGGCCCTGGATCCGAGCCTGGTCGGCGCCCAGGGCTTTGACCAGATGTAGCGCCCGCCGGAGGTCGCCAGCCGATCGGCAGGAGGAGACCTGGGACTGCCTGGCATGCAGGGTGTCCGGGTGCTCGGCACCGAGGACCCGTGCACGGTCGGCGGCCAGGTCACCGAAGAGCTCGCTTGCGACGCCGTGCTCCCCGGCCTTGTCCTGGGAGAAGGCGTGCCACCAGCGCGTGGTGAGGGTGGCCCGGTGGTCGGCGCCCTGAGCCCTCGTACGGTCGGCGATCAGGCTCAGGTACGACTCCGCGGCGATGCGGTGGTCGCCCGCTTGGGAGTGCGACCGTGCCAGCTCTTCGCGGATCTCCAGTGTTTGCTGGTGGTCCGGCCCGTTGATGCGGGTGTGATCGGCGGCGAGGGAGGCGAACTCGGCGATGGCCCGCTGGTGTTCACCAGCAGCCCGCCGGATCGAGGCACGCTCACGACGGCAATGCAGGGTGCTCGGGTGGTCCGGCCCGAACACCCGGGTGTGATCGGTGACGAGTTCCTCGATCAGCGCGGCGGCCCGGCGGTGGTCACCGGCGCGCTGGCTGGTGGACGCCTGCCAGAGACCGACGTTGAGGGTGTCCGGATGCTCGGGGCCCAGGGCTCGTGCGAAGTCGTGACCGAGTTCCTCCAGCAGGGCCACCGCCTGCCGGTGGTCGTCGGCGTTCCGATGGGCGATCGCGAGGGCGAGTCGAGTGGAGAGCGTGTCGGAGTGATCGTGCCCCTGGAGCCGGGCGCGGTCCGTGATGAGCGCCTCGAGCAGGTCGGCCGACCGACGGTGGTCGCCCGCGACTCCGTGGGCGGTAGCCAGCCATTGGCGGGCGGTCAGGGAGTCGGGGTGGTCGGCGCCCAGGACGCGGGTCCGGTCGGTGACCAGGGACTCGGCCAGCTCGACGGCCCGCCGGTGGTGGCCGGCGCCCAGGCAGGCCGACAGGCAGTTGAAACGGGCGGCGAGGGTGCCGGGGTGATCGGGCCCGTTGATCCGGACGTGGTCGGCCACCAGGGCTTCGTAGAGGTCCAGGGCATGGCGGTAGTCGCCCAGCACCTGATGGCTGTGACCGATCCAGAAGCGGGTGCTGAGGACATCGGGGTGGTCGGGCCCCTGGAGGCGGGTACGGTCGGCCGCGAGCGTTTCGTACAGTGCGAGCGCCTCGCGGTGCCGGCCGAGGTTCCGGTGGGCGGTCGCCAGCCACCAGCGGGTGTTGAGGACCGCCGGGTGGTCGGACCCCTGGAGGCGGGTACGGTCGGCGAGCAGAGCCTCGAAGAGCGTCAGGGCCTCGCCGTAGTCGCAGGCGTTGGTGCGGATTGAGGCCTGCCACCACCGAGTGGCGAGCACGTCCGGGTGGTCCGGGCCGAGGACCTGCTGCCGGTCGGCTACCAGCCGGTCGCACAGGTGCACCGCCCGTCGGTGCTCGCCCGCCTCGTCGACGGAGCGGGCCAGCCGCAGCCGGGCGTCGAAGGTCTCGAAGTGCTCGGGGCCGTTGACGCGCAGGTGGTCGGCGGCCAGCCGCTCCCGGACGGCGAGTGCCTCGCGCGGGCGGCCGGCGGCGTGCAGGGCGCGGGCGAGACCGGAGCGTTCCTCCAGGGTGTCGGGGTGGTCGGGGCCCTGAAGCCGGGTCCGGTCGGCTACCAGGTGCTCCAGCTCCTCGACTTCAAGGGTGGGCAGTCCTGCGACGCGCAGCGCGCACCCCAGGAGGCTGCGTTCCTCCAGGGTGTCGGGGTGGCCCTCGCCCTGGACGCGGGTGCGGTCACGAACCAGGGCCCGGTGCTGCTCGACCGCGATGACGGGCGTGCCCGCCTCCCGGTGGGCGCGAGCCAGACCGCTGCGGGCGTTGAAGGTGTGCGGGTGATCAGGGCCGAGTACCCGGCTGTAGGAGGGGACGACCTCCTCGAACTGGGAGACGGCGAGGGCGGGGCGGCCGGACTTGCGGTGGGCCGAGGCCAGGCGCTTGCGGGCGTAGAGCGTCTGCGGGTGGTCCGGCCCCAGCACCCGGGCGCAGTCCGCGACGAGGGCCCGGTAGGCGGCGATCGCCGCGAGGTGGTCGCCCGTATCGGCGTGGGCGGCCGCCAGCCAACGGCGGCTGTTCAGGGTGTCCGGGTGGTCCGCACCCAGTAGTCGGGTGCGGTCGGCGACCACCTGCTCGTACCGGACGATCGCCAACCCGTGCAGACCCGCCGCGAGTTGCGCGAAGGCGAGGCCGCTGCTGCGGGTCACCACCGTCGGGTGGTCCGGCCCGAGCACCCGCTCCGTGTCGGCCACCAGCCGTTCATACTCGGCGACGGACTCCCGGTGTTGCCCCGCCACCTGCAGCGCGTACGCCAGGCTTGCCCGGCTGTGCAGGGTGTCGGCGTGGTCCGGCCCCAGCACCCGTGCTCGGTCGGCGACGACGCCCCGGAACTCTTCTACGGACAGGGCGTGTCGGCCGGCCCGGCGGTAGCCCTGGGCGAGCGTGTGCCGGTCGGAGAGGGTAGCGGGGTGGTCCGCGCCCTGGACCCGGGTGCGCCGGGCGACGACGTCCCGGCACAGCTCCACGGCCCGGGCGAGGTCGCCGGTCTTGGCCTGCAGCCGGCCGAGCCGCCCGAGGGAGGCGAGGGTGTCCGGGTGGTCCTCGCCGAGCAGCCGCCGCTGCCCGTCGGCCATGGCCTCCACCAGCCGGACGGTGTACACCCGCTGCGCCCGGTCGGTGAGTTCGGCAGCCGCCAGCCCGTACAGGGCGATGCTCTCGGCGGTCGGCTTCGGCGACGGACCGCTGTCGGCCAGCTCCCGGACGTGCGGCAGCAGTGCCCGCCGCAATTCGGGCCGGGGGTCCGGCCAGAGGCGGGCCGCCGCCCGAGCCAGGTGCTGCTCGGCGCGGCCCCGGAACTCGGCGTCCCGCAGCACCGCCTGGAGCAGCCGGTGCACGGTGACCGTCTCGCCGAGGGTGATCAGGTGGTAGTCGGCGAGGAGCCGCAGCGCCCGGTCGACCTCGTCGGGCCGGCGCGAGCCGAACGGGGTGAGCACCTCGCGCGGCAGTGCCTCGGGGGCGTACCAGGCCAGGGTGCGCAGCAGCTCGACGGCGAAGGGCGCGGTGTGTTGGACGGTCCGCAGGGTGGTGCGCCACAGCCGGGTGACGGTGGACTCGGCGCCCGGGCCCACCGGCCCGGTGGCGTGCAGCAGTTCGCGGTACGCGGCGAAGGAGGTGCCGGTCTGCTGGACGTAGGCGCCGGCCTGGGTGAGGGCGATCGGCAGGTGGCCGAGCTCGTCGGCGAGTGCCCGGGCCTGGTCCCGTTCGGCCGGATCGACCGTCGAGCCGTGGTAGGCCGTCCCGCAGAGCAGCTGGGCGGCGTCCAGGCTGTCGAGGACGTCGACGCGGACCGGGCGGATCCCCGGGTGCCAGCCACTGGCCCGTCGGCTGGTGACCAACTGGTGCCCGCGGCCGAGCAGGCGGCCGACGTAGGGGGTGAGGTCGGCCGGATCCTCGGCGTTGTCGTAGACCAGCAGCCAGCGGTCGTGAGCGCGCAGCCAGGCGATGGCCCACTCGACCTGCTGGCCGGGCGGGGCGGTGAGAGCCCAGGAGGGGTAAAGGTGGACGGCGAGCCCGGAGAAAGCCTCGGCGAGCTGCTCGGCGGACTCGGCGGTGAGCCACCAGATCAGCCGGTAGTGGTCGGCGTGGGCGTAGGCGTGATGCAGGGCGAGGCTGGTCTTCCCGACGCCGCCGAGGCCATGGAGGGTGGTGGCCTGGGTGACCAGTCCGCCGCCGTCCCCGTGGGCCAAGGCGTCGGCGACGGCGCGCAATTCACGCTCCCGGCCGATGAGCAGGCCGGCGGCCCGGGGCGGCAGGTTGGGCGTCGGCGTGGTGGCCTGGACGGTCTGCGCAGCGCGCGCGGCGTCGGGCGGGAGGACGGCGGTGTGCGGGGCGCCGCCGACAGCCGAGGGTGAGCCGGGGCGGCGACGCTGTTCGTAGGGTTCGGGGTCGGGCATGCCGCTCTCAGGGCTGACGTGTGCCGTCATGGACATCAACACTGCGCCGCCCCCGCCCCTGTGACCTGCTCTGCCTACCTACCGTAGTGCAGGCCAGGCGCAGTGTCAGCGGTTCCCGCGGAACGGTGGCGGGGCCGGTCAGTCGGCGAGGTCCAGCGGTTCTGGGGAGCGGTGGCCAGCAGGTCGGGCCCGTTGTTGCGCTCGCTGTTGACGGGTGGGCGGGACGGTCAGGACCTGGAGGTCGCCGTCGGCGGAGCGGCGCAGTAGGTGGTGAAGTTTCGGCAGGTCGGCATGGGCGGGGAGAGCCAGGCGGGAAGTCCTCGTGGGCGACGGTGAGCGACATCTGGTCGTGGACGCGCCCTTTCGAGGCGATGGTCGTCGACGCCTCCTCTGGCGTGCTCGAAGCACTCAATGAGGAACCGGTTGGACGGCGCGCATCCCGTGGCCGCGTCCGGTCTCCGAGGGATCCAGCTCATGGGCGCTGTCGTGACTCTTGCCAACGGCCAATGGTCAGGAAGCTTTAGGTCCCCCGTTTCGTCCGTCGGCTCGCCTGACGGGATGCAGGACTCTGGGCTCGGTCAGGTCGGTTCCGGGAAGCCGTTCAGCCCCAGGGGGACCGGGACCAGCGGCGCGTGGGGATTCGGGCTGTCTGGGCGGTAGAGACGGAAATGCTCACCATCGAGCGGTCGGACGACGACCTTCATGTTCTCGGCATGACCGCTGCCACGGTCAAGAGCGGCGATGGCCGCAGCGCCGTCCTCGGCGACGACGCTGGGGTGGTAGACGTTGACCGGGCCGATCTCCAGAAGCCGATTGCCGAGCCGGAGCTCGTAGTTGGGCAAGGTGACAAGCATGGCACCCGGTTGGCCAGCCAGTACTTCACGGAGAGCGGGTGAGTCGGAGCCGTTCAAGGTCATGGTGAGCGTGCTGGTGAACGGGGAGACGACGCACGCACCGTCAATGAGTAGGCGTGCAGCCCGCAGCGCGATTCGCTGCCCCGCGGAGACGTCGAACGGCACCGCGAAGAAGCGTCGGCAGTGCTGTTGGACCGCGTCGAGGTCGGAGACGTACAGCAGCAGATCAGCGAGGCGGGCGCGTTCGGCGTCATCCTGGGAGGGCGGCAGGTCTCCGGCGCCCACGATGGCCCCGTCGACGGAGACCCGGAAGCCACCGCCGTCGAGCAACTGCTGATGGAAACCTAGTACTGCAACGGTGCTTACCGTGACGTTCGTTGGGCTCGTTCGTTGGGCTGTTCATGGGTGGGGACATATCCGAGGTCGATGCTCGTTCCTG
>NZ_JBEXJK010000061.1:0-28401 GCF_040609095.1 Kitasatospora sp. NPDC004799 | reverse complement strand
GAACACCGGCGGCTCCCGGAAGGCCCGGGGCCGGAACACCCGCGGCCGGTGGCGGCTGGCCGCCAACACCGGCGCGATCCTGCTGGGCGTGGTCACCGCCTTCCCGATCTTCTGGATGGTGCTCTCGGCCTTCAAGCCCAAGGGCGAGATCCAGTCGCTCGAGCCCAGGCCGTGGACCGCCCACCCCACGCTGGAGAGCTTCCGCCAGGTGCTCAGCGTGGACGGCTTCGGACGCTACTTCGTGAACAGCCTGGTGGTCGCGCTGTCGGTGGTGGTGCTGTCGGCGGTCGTGGTCTTCCTGGCGGCGGTGGCCGTGACCAGGTTCCGGTTCAGGTTCCGCACCACCATCATGGTGATGTTCCTGATCGCCCAGATGATCCCGGTCGAGGCGCTGACCATCCCGCTGTTCTTCATGTTCCGCGACGCCGGCCGGTTCGCCCCGGGCATCGGGCTGAACACCCTGGCCTCGCTGGTCCTGGTGCAGCTGGCGTTCTCGCTGCCGTTCGGGATCTGGATGATGCGCGGCTTCGTCGCGGCCGTCCCGGTCTCGATCGAGGAGGCGGCGCAGATCGACGGGGCCGGCCGGACCCGCATCCTGTGGCGGATCCTGCTGCCGCTGGTGGCGCCGGGCCTCGCCGCGACCAGCGTGTTCTCCTTCATCGCGGCGTGGAACGACTTCGTCTTCGCCAAGACCTTCATCATCAGCGCCAGCCAGAACCAGACGCTGCCCTCGGCGCTGCTGGTCTTCTTCAAGCCGGACGAGAACGACTGGGGCGGCATCATGGCGGCGTCCACGCTGATGACCGTGCCGGTGCTGATCTTCTTCATCGCGGTGCAGCGCAAGCTGGTGTCCGGGCTGGCGGGGGCGGTGAAGGACTGACGACCGCCGACGGCCGAACACCCGGGAGCCCCGCCGTGAGGTCGGGGCTCCCTCGGCCGTCCGGGGTCGGGAGCGCTCAGGAGACGAAGCCGACGACGTCGGCGCCCTCCCGGTGCCGCGCGAGCCGGAGCCAGCCGACGACCTCCGCGACGGCCTCGGCCACCTCGCGCTCCGGCGCCGGGGTGCGGCCCTCGCGCTCGGCCCGTTCGAACTGCTCCAACGCCCGCCGGCAGGCCTCGGCCGACCAGGTGTCGCAGGAGGGAACGTCGCAGTGGGGCAGTCCGGCGGGCAGGCCGCCGCCGTACTGGAAGTCCGCGACCGAGACGGCGGTGATCCCGTACGCCTTCAGGCCCTCGTCGACCACCTCCAGCCAGGTGCCCCGGAACGGGCCGAAGGAGTCGACCTCCAGCGGCTGTCCGACCAGCCAGCACAGCCGCCGGTACGCGTAGCCGTACTGGAAGGCGTGGTCCTCGTGCCCGGAGAACGGCCCGCCGTGCACCACGGCGCGCAGCGCCTCCCGGGCGGTCGGAGCGCCCTGGGCGATCTCGTCGGCGAAGTGCTCGTCCGACCTGTCCAGGGACGGGCCGAAGTACGCGAGGGCCTCGTCGACCGCCCCGTCGTCGCCGCTGCCGACGCGGGCCCGGAGCTCCGCGGGGTCGACCAGGTACGCGCGCAGGAAGGAACTCATGCCAGCACGGTAGCGGTCGCAACGGACAGCGGGGTCGGCGGGGCGGTCGTCCCGGTCGGCGCGGAGCGATGCCGAACAGTCTTGCCAGGAAGGCAAATTGACGCAGAGTGAGGCGGTGGCTCGGGCGAGCGGGCGGGCGCTCCGGTGGCCCGGGCTCAGGCCGCGGCCGCGGAGTCCCGGGCCGGGACGGCGACCAGCGCGAACTCCGCGCCGGCGTCGTCCCGGACCAGCGCGGTGCGGCCGTACGGCGTCGGCTCCGGCCCGGTGACGACGGTGCCGCCGAGGGCGCGCACCCGCTCGGCCGCGCGGTCGGTGTCCTCGGTCGCGAAGTGCGCCAGCCAGCGCGCGCCCGCCCCGGGGGCGCCGGGGCCGATGCTGCAGGCCGGACGGCCGGCCACCCGGGCGAGGGTGTGGCCCGCCCGCGGCCGGTCGTAGGTGTAGCCGAAGACCCTGCGGTAGAAGGCCCGGGCGGCGTCGGGGTCGGGGGAGAGGTGCTCGTTCCAGGCGAGCGCGCCCGGCTCGTCGACCAGGCCGGCGCCGTCGATGGTGCCGGCCTGCCAGAGCCCGAAGCGGGCGCCGAGCGGGTCGACGGCGAGTGCGGCGCGGCCCTGCTCGGCCACCTCGTACGGCTCCCGGGCGAGCCGGCCGCCGGCGGCCCGGAGGGCGGCGAGGGTGCGCAGCGGGTCGGCGCAGGCGAGGAAGGTGGTCCAGGCGGCGGGCGGGTCGGCGGGCCGGGCCCGTTCGACGGCCGCGACCTGGGCGCCGTACCGGGTGGCCACCGCCTCGGCGGGGCCGGTCGGGACGAACTCCCAGTCGAACAGCGCACCGTAGAAGGCCTGCGCCCGCGCGGTGTCCGGTGTCGTGAGCGCGACCCAGCACGGGACCCCGGCGCGGTAGATGCCCGGCTTCGGCATGCGGCCCTCCTGACGGGGGCGGTGTTCCGGGCCCGGCGCCCGGGCGTCCCGGCGCCCCGGCGTTCGGCGCTCCGGCGTCCGGTGCCGGGCGTTCGGTGCCCGCGGCTCGGCCCCGGCACCCGGCGTGACCGGCCCCACCCGCCAGCCTCCGCGCCCGGCGGGTGTGCGGCAAGCGGGGGATCAGGACACTCCGCGCGGCCGGAACTGGATGCTGATCCGCGGGCCGACCGGGCGGGCCGTCTTGGGGATCGCGTGCTCCCAGGTGCGCTGGCAGGAGCCGCCCATCACCACCAGGTCGCCGTGGCCGAGCGGGTGGCGGACGACCGCCGCGCCGCCGGACCGGGGCCGCAGCGCCAGGGTGCGCGGCTCGCCGACCGAGAGGATCGCCACCATGGTGTCCTCGCGGGCGCCGCGCCCGATCCGGTCGCCGTGCCAGGCCACGCTGTCCCGGCCGTCCCGGTAGTAGCAGAGGCCGAGGGTGTGGAACGGTTCGCCCAGCTCCCGGGCGTAGTGCCGGCTCAGCGCCGCCCGGGCCAGGCCGAGCACCGGGTGCGGCGGCTCGGCCCCGGCCGGGTAGGAGGCCAGCAGCCGGGGGACGTCGACCGTCCGCTCGTACATCTCGCGGCGCTCGGCCCGCCAGGGCACGGTGGCGGCCAGCTGTTCGAACAGCTCGTCCGCCCCGTGCAGCCAGCCCGGGAGCAGGTCCAGCCAGGCGCCGTCGCCGAGCGGCTGCCGCCGCAGGCCGTCGAGCGGGCCGAGGTGGATGCCGCCGCGGTCCGCGTCGTCGAACAGCGAGGGCTGGAGGTGGAGAGTGCCGTGCATGGGGCCAGCGTACGCCGTTGTTCGAACATATGCTCGAACGGAGGGGCTCTAGGCTGCGGGTATGGCGATCAACGGTTTCGGGGCGACCGAGTTCCAGCTGGTGCTGCTGCGCCGGATGGCCGATTTCCAGCCCGGGCTGGTCGAGGACGCGGTGCGGCGGCTCGGCGCCACCCGGTCCTCGATGCGGGAGGCCAACAAGCGCTGGCAGGCGATGGTCCGCGCGCCCGGGTTCCCACGCGGCGGCGCCCGGTACGCCGCCGTGCTCGGGCCGGCCGGGGCGAGCGTGCCGCGCCGGATCGGGGACCTCGCCTGCGTCGCGCGGCAGTGGGCGCTGCCGCTCTGGCCCGAGCTGCGCTTCGAGGTCCTGCTCGGCCCGGCGGAGACCGGCGGGCCGCTGCTGAACGAGTGGCTGGTACGGGCGCCGGGCGCTCCGGCGCCCGTGCTGCGCACGGCGGCCGACCTCGCGCCGTGGAGCTGTGTGGTGGATGACGTGGGGGCCGCGTTCCCGTCGGCCGTGCCGCGCGAGGGGAGCGCGCCGACCAGGTTCCGGCTGGACTTCGCGGCGGCGGACGGCGACGGGCGGGTGCGTCCGTACGAGGCCGACTTCACCTGGGGGCTGCTCCAGGAGGTCCGCCCGGCGGGTGGCGGCCAGGGCATGGATATGCCTGGCGATGCACGGTGATATTCAGTGAATGCCTTAGATTTGCAGGCATAAATGGGAGTGTGGCAACCTAATCGCAGACATTGAAGAGTTCTGGCACTGGAAAGCGAAGGATCATGTCGGACGGCGCCCGCGTCATCGTCGGAGTCAGCGGTTCCCTGCACAGCCTGACCGCCCTGCACCGGGCGGCCGAGGAGGCCCGGGTCCGGCAGGCCGTCCTGGTCCCGGTGCTCGCCTGGACGCCGGTCGGCGGCGAGCGCAACTACCGCGCCCGGCCGTGCCCGCCGCTGCTGCGCGCCTGGCAGGAACTCGCCGAGGCGCGGATGGCGAGCGCGCTGGAGCAGGCCTTCGGCGGCCTGCCGGTCGGCGTGGAGGTGCGGCCGCTGGTCGTGCGCGGCGAGGCCGCAGCGGTGCTGACCGGGCTGGCCGACCGCCCCGGCGACCTGCTGGTGGTCAGCACCGGTGAGCAGGGCGGCGTCCGGGCCAGGGCGCGCGGGCTGCTGCGCCGCTCGGTCACCCGGCAGTGCCTCGACCGGGCCCGCTGCGGGGTGCTCGCCGTCCCGCCGTCCACGCTGCACGAGGACCTGCGCGCGCTGCACCGCGGCATCGACCTGCGGGAGCTCGCGGCCGCCTGACGGCCCGTCAACTCCGGTGGGTGGTCCGCCCGTCGACCACCGTCCGGGTGGGGCGGAGCTCGCGCAGCGCGTCCACCGGGCAGTCCAGCGGATTGGCCGGCCACACCGTGAGGTCGGCGAACGCCCCCGGCCGCAGGCTGCCGCGCACCGCGCTCTCGCCGGTCAGCCGGGCCGCGTTCACGGTGTGCAGCGCGACCGCCTCGGCCCGGCCGATCGCGTGCTCGGGGCCGACCACCCCGGCCGTGGTGTCCCGGGTGGTCATGCCCCACACCGACACCATCGCGCCGTACGGCCCGACCGGGAAGTCCGAGCCGCCGGCGATCAGCGCGCCCTCGTCCAGCCACTCGCGCAGCGGGAAGAGCGCGGCGGTGCGCTCCTCGCCCCAGGCCCGCTGCTGGGTGAGCGCGCCGTCGTGCAGCAGCGGGTGCTGGACCGTCACCGGGATGCCGAGCGCGACCGCCCGGGCCCGCTGCCCGGGGCGGGCCAGGCCGCCGTGCTCGACCACCAGGGTGCCCGGCGGCAGTCCGGGGCGGCGCTTCAGCACCCGCTCGAAGACGTCCAGCAGCACCCGCAGTCCGCGGTCGCCCCAGGCGTGCACGCCGACCCGCCAGCCGCGCTCCACCACCCGGTCCACCGCGGCGAGCAGCGCGGCCGGCTCCCAGAGCAGCCGGCCGTGGTAGCACGGCTGATCCTGGTACGGCTCCTCCACCGCGCCCGCCTCGAAGCCGCCGTCGATGCCGAACTTGACGCCCCAGAGCCGCAGTCGGTCGTCGTCCCGGCCGGCGGCCCGCCAGTCGTCCATCCGGTCCAGCAGCGCGTCCACCTGCTCCGGTGTGCGGGCGGCGAAGCCGGAGACCAGCGCCCGGACCCGGACGGCCAGGGCGCCCCCGGCCCGGGCCGCGTCCAGCACGTCGAGGTCCTCGACCGGGACCAGGCAGTCGCGGACGGTGCCGATCCCGGTGGCGGCGAACGCGGCAGAGGCGGCGCGCAGGCCCTCGATCCGCTCCGCGAGGGTGGGGCGGGGCAGCACCCGCTCGACCAGCTCGACCGCCCGGTTGACCAGTCGGCCGGTCGGCCGCCCGTGCTCGTCGCGCTCGATCACGCCGCCGGGCGGCGCCTCGGTGGACTCGTCGATCCCGGCCAGCCGCAGCGCGGCCGAGTTGAGCACCATGTTGTACGCGCCGCGCCGCACCAGCACCGGGTGCTCGGTGGTGACCGCGTCCAACTCCCCGACGGTGGGCATCCGTTGCTCGGCCAGCAGGACCTCCTGCCAGTTCACCGTGGTGTGGATCCACTCCCCGGCGGGCGTCCGGGCGGCGCGCTCCCGGATCAGGCCGAGGAACCCGGCGAGGTCGCGGGCCCGGTGGACCGGCACACCGTGGACGCTGTGCCCGGCCAGCACCAGATGGGCGTGGGTGTCGTCGAAGGCGGGCAGCACGGTCGAGCCCGGGGCGTCCACCACCTCGGTGTCCGGGCCGATCAGGCCGTCCAGCCCGTCGGGCGCGGGGGAGAGGGCGGCGATCCGGCCGCCGGTGACGGCGACCGCCCGGCGGGGCGGCTCGCCGGGCACCAGGGTGTGCACGGCGGCGGCGCGGATCAGCAGGTCGGCGGGGGCGGGGGCGGTCATTGCGGCTCCTGGGGGCGGGACAGTCCGGTGACCTTCTCGACGTACCGGAGGCTGGGCTCGGCGAGCAGGCCGTGCAGCTCGGTGAACACCGCGCGGGCCGGCACCGCGTTCCAGTCGTCGGGCAGCAGCGGCGCGGGCAGCCCCGGGTCCAGGTACGGCAGCCGGCGCCACTGGGTGAGCATCGGCACGTAGTCGCGGAACGCCTCCGCCGGGTCGACCGGCGCGCGTCCGCGCGACTCCTCGGCGACCGGGCGCCAGGCGTCGGCGAACGCCGCGTACTGCGCCTCGATCGCCGGGAGGTCCCACCAACTCGCCACCGCGGTCCGGAGATCGGCGAAGCCTGCGTACTCGGCGGAGAGGAACAGGTGGACGTAGGCGCTCAGCCCGAGCCGGTCCAGCAGCCGACGGGCGTCCGGCAGCAGCCGGGCGGGCGCCAGCCAGACCCCGGGGGCCGCGTTGCCGAAGCCGAGCCAGCTCAGCCGGGAGCGCAGCTGGTGACGGTGGGCGCGGGCGGACTCGGGCACCGAGAAGACCGCCACCACCCAGCCGTCGCCCAGTTCGGCGGGCTCCAGGCTGTGGAAGATCCGCCGGTCGCCCTCCTCGAACACCGGGTCCATCGCGGGAGCCAGCCGGTAGCCGGTGCCCGCGCGGCGCTCCTGGAGCAGGGTGCCGGCCTTCTTCAGCCTGGACGTCGCCGAGCGGACGGCCGGGCCGTCGACGTCCAGCTCGGCCAGCAGGGCGATCAGGTCGGCGATGGATATCCAGCCCCCGAGGCGGCGGACGAACTCGCCGTAGACGGTGTGGATCAGGGAGCTCGGCCGGGGTGTGCTCTCGGACATGCGCGGACCTCCTCCCCGGCGACTGGTGGCGATCATAACGAGAGTGCCGGTCCGGGGGCGCGGGATTCCTGCGTTTCCAAGGCGCCGGGACCGCTATGCATAGGCGCCGGAGAGCAGGTGCCCGGCCCCGGGTGCGAAGGCGGGCAGGCCGAGGGCCCGCAGGAGCTGGTGGGCGGTGCAGACGGCGGCCGAGACCACCGGTTTGCCCAGCTGCTGCTCGGCCTCCTCGACGGCCGACAGCGAGGGCAGCTGCACGCAGGCGGAGAGCACCACCGCGTCGGCCTCGGTGTACGCGAGCGCGCGGGCGATCGCGGGCAGCCGGGCCGGGTCGTGGGCGGCCACGTCCAGGTTGTCGGCGATCTCCAGGGCGGCGTGGTCGAGCACCTCGATGCCCTCCGCGGCGAGGTACTCGACCACCGTCCGGGCCAGCGGCCGCAGGTACGGGGTGACCATGGCCACCTTCGCGGCCCCGAGCTCGTGCAGCCCGGCGACCAGGGCGCCGGCGCTGGTGACCACGGGCGCTGGGGCGCCGTTCCGGACGGTGCGCGAGTGCAGCCGCCGCTCGGCCTCGCGGTGGTAGCCGGGGCCGGTGGCCATCACCGCGACCAGGCAGGCGTAGCCGATCACGTCCATCCGGGCGTCCGAGAGCTCGACGGCGCAGCGGTCGGACTCGGCGTCCATGGCGCGCAGTTGCTCGGGGGTGACCCTGGTCATCCGCATCCGGCTGGAGTGGAAGGTGAACCGCTCGGGGGCGACCGCCTCGCGGGCCCGCAGCAGGGCGGGCACCTCGGTCTCCATGGTGACGTTGGAGCTCGGGACGATCTGGCCGATCCGGTACGGCGGCATCAGCGGGCGCTCCCTTCGGCGGGCGTCGGTCTTCGGCGGGTGTCGGTCGTCAACAGGTGTCGGTCGTCAGAAGTGCCGGTCCTCAGCGGGCGTCGACCACGGGGTTGGTGAGCGTGCCGATCCGCTCGACGGTGGCCTCGACGACGTCGCCGGGCTGGAGGAACTGCGGCGGCACCAGGCCGGCGCCGACGCCCGACGGCGAGCCGGTGGCGATCACGTCGCCCGGTTCCAGGGTGACGCCGGAGGAGATGTCGGCGATCAGCCGGGCGACGCCGAACAGCATGTGGCGGGTGTTGGAGTCCTGCCGCAGCTCGCCGTTGACCCTCAGCGAGAGGTCGAGCCGCTGCGGGTCGGGGATCTCGTCGGCGGTCACCACGACCGGGCCGAAGGGCGCGTAGCTGTCCTGCCCCTTGGAGAAGAACCACTGCCCGGAGCGGCGCTGGTCGCGGGCGCTGACGTCGTTGACGATGCTGTAGCCGAACACGTGCCGCAGGGCGTCCCGTTCGGCGACCTGGAACGCGGGTTCGCCGATCACCACGGCGAGTTCGCACTCCCAGTCGAGCTGTTTGGTGAGGTTCGCGTTGTGCCGGATCGGCTGGCCGGGGCCGGTGACGGCGGTGGACGGCTTGCTGAACAGCACCGGGCGGTCCGGCAGTTCGCGTTCGGTGTCCAGGGTGCGGTGCGACTCGGCCACGTGCTCCACGTAGTTGAGGCCGACGCCGACGATCTTGCCGGGGCGCAGCGGAGCGCGCAGCGACACCTCGGCGAGCGGCCGGGTGGCCGGCGCCCCGGCGGTCAGCTCGCGCGCGGTGGCCAGGGCGGGCGCCCCGGCGCGGATCAACCCGAGGAGGTCGCCGGGCAGTTCGGCTCCGGCGGCCTCGGCCAGGGCGGCGAGGTCGGCGACCCGGTCCCCGGGGAGCAGTGCGCCGAGGCGCGGGGTGTCGTCGCCGTCCGCGCGGAAGGTCAGCAGGTGCATGGTGGTGGGTCTCCTGGTCAGGCGGTGGGGGTGGGCTGCTGCCCGTCCGGGTGGGCCTCCTCGCGGTACAGGCCGAGTGCGCGCATCACCGGGAAGTCGTTGAAGGAGAACAGGCAGGCGTCCTCGCCCTGGTCGAGGTTCGCGTGCTCGTGCCAGGCCCAGGACGGGACGACGAAGACGTCCCCCTGCTGCCATGCGAAGCGCTGCCCGGCGATCACCGAGACGCCGCGCCCCTTGGCCGCCGTGTAGACCACCGAGCCGGTGTGCCGGTGGGCGCGGGTGGCCTGGCCCGGGCGCAGCAGCTGGAGGTGGGCGGCCATGGTCGGCATCACCGGGCCGCCGGTGACCGGGTTGGTGTACTCCATGATCACGCCGTCGTACGGCGATCCCCCGGTGGCGCGGGCGAGTTGGCACAGCGCGTGGTAGCTGGGCTCCCAGGGCCAGCCGAGCAGCGGCGAGTAGGGCCGGCTCCACTTCTCGACGCCGTACGGCAGCAGGTTGCCGCCGTAGCTGAGCAGCGAGGAGTTGACGACCGGGCCCGGCCGCTGGTGCAGCTCGGGGTGGACCTCGTAGAAGTTGGCGTCGAGGGTGTTGACCAGCGGGATGTCCAGGCCGTCCTGCCAGATCACCGGGGCGTCGTCGGCCTCGTTGCCGTGCTCGTGCCAGGTGTTGTTCGGGGTGATCGCGAAGTCGCGCGGGCCGACCTTGAGCTTCTGCCCGTTCACCACGGTCCAGGCGCCGGTGCCCTCGTGGACGAAGCGCAGCGCGGAGGCCTGGTGGCGGTGCGCGGTCATCGTCTCGCCGGGGCCCATGATCTGCAGGCCGGTGTACAACAGGCCGACGGCGGCGCTCAGTTCGCGGCGGCCGGGGTTCACCAGCATCACCACCCGGCGGCCGGCGTCGTCGGCCTTCACCAGCGGTAGTGCCTTGCGCACCAGCGGGCGGAGGTCGGCGTAGCGCCAGAGCACCGGGACGGACCTCGGCTGCGGGTACCAGGGCTCGATCTCGTTCGCGACCGTCCACAGGGCGCCGGCCTCGTGCTCGGCCAACTCCCGGTAGTAGGCGAGCAGTTCCGGGCTGTCGGTGACCCGGGCCCGGCCGATCCGGTCGTCGTCGTAGCCGTCGTCGCCGTCGCCGTCGCGTCCGGGGAACCGGTCGGGGGAGCGCTCGGGGGCGCCTTCGGGGAACCGGTCGGGGAAGCGTTCGGGCGCGCGTTCGGTGCTGGTCATGCCTCCTCCTCGGGGAGCATCAGGGGCCGCAGCGGGCGCTTGTCCACGTGCAGCCGGAAGACGTCGAAGCGGTTGTAGTGGCCGACGATGTCGTGCATTTGCCGGGGCTGGACGCAGCGGCCGAGGTCGATCTCGGCGTAGACGATGCCCTCCTCGTCCACCAGCGGCTCGGTGACGGGGCGCCCGTCCGGGCCGAAGATCCCGGACAGGGCGCTGTGCGGGCGGGCCAGCTGCTTGCGGACGACCGGGTCGTCGCCGGCGATCAGGTCCACGATCTCGGGCGAGACGGTGGAGCAGGCGACGACGGAGAACACCTTGCCCTCGAAGCAGTGCGCGGCGGTGCGCAGCGCGATCGAGTCCGCCATGTCGTAGTCCTCGGGGCCCACCGGCAGCGCGATGTAGCAGGCGGCGTGGACCAGTTCGCCCTGGGCCAGCAGGGTGAAGCGGGCCAGCGGGTTGGTGTTCTCGCCGCAGGCCAGCGCGCCGAGCGGGCCGACGGCGGTGGGGTGCACCGTGAGGGTGCTGCCGTCGCCCTGCGCCCAGGTCAGCTTCTCGGCCCAGGTCGGCACCAACTTGCGGTGCACGCCGATCAGTTCGCCGTCCGTGTCGATGACCAGCAGGGTATTGTACAGCGGCCCGAGGCCCGGCCGGCCGCGTTCGTTGACCCCGATCACCAGCACCACGCCGGCCTGCCGGGCGGCGGCCCGCAGGGTGTCGGTGTACGGGCCGGGGACGTCCACGGCCGCCCGGTACAGGCGCTCGTACCAGGGCGAGCCCTGCACCGGGTTCATCGTCCAGTTCCAGTACGGGTAGCCGGGCACGAAGACCTCGGGGAAGACCACCAGTTCGGCGCCGTGCCCGGCCGCCTCGTGGATCAGTGCGACGGCCTTGTCGACGGTGGCGGCCGGGTCCAGGTAGACCGGGGCGGCCTGGACGGCGGCGGCGGTGAAGCGGGGCAGGTCGGGCACGGTTCTCGTCACTCCTCGGGGGTGGCGCCGGGGCGGGGCGGTGACCAGCGGCGGTGGACGGGCGCGGGCGGCTCGCGCAGCAGCCGCAGGCGCGGGGCGACCCGGTCGGCGTTCGGGCCGGGCGGCTTGCGGCTGCCCGCCCGCCAGGGCTCGGGCCAGCGGACGCCCGGCCCGGTGTAGCCCCGTTCGGCGGCGGCGTGCAGCGTCCAGAGCGGGTCGTACAGCTGGGCGCGGCCGACCGCGACCAGGTCGGCCCGCCCGGCCAGCAGGACGGAGTCGGCGTCGTCGAACCCGGAGATCGCGCCGACCGCGATGGTCGGCAGGCCGGTGGCGGTGCGGACCAGCTCGGCGAAGGGCGTCTGGTAGCCGCGCCCGTACGGCGGCCGCTGGTGCGCCACCACCTCGCCGGTGGAGACGTCCAGCGCGTCCGCCCCGGCCCCGGCGAGCGCGCGGCAGATCGCCACGGCCTCCTCCTCGGTGGTGCCGCCGGGCGCCCAGTCGCTCGCCGAGATCCGCACCAGCAGCGGACGGCCGGCCGGCCAGGCGGCGCGCACCGCCGTCAGCACCTCCAGTGGCAGCCGCAGCCGGTGGGCGAGCGGCCCGCCGTACCGGTCGGTGCGGCGGTTGGTGAGTGGGGAGAGGAAGGAGGAGAGCAGGTGGCCGTGGCCGAACTGGAGCTCCAGGACGTCGAACCCGGCCCGTGCGGCCCGCTCGGCGGAGGCCGCGAAGTCGGCGGTGACGGCGGCCAGTTGGACGTCGTTCGCCTCGTGCGGAACCGGACTGCCGGCGTCCCAGGGGAGGGCCGAAGGGGCGAGCAGCGGCCACCCCTCGGCGAGCGGGCGTCCGATGCCGTCGGGGCCGGGGACGGCGGTCGCGCCCCGGCGGCCGGCGTGGGTCAGCTGGATGCCCACCGGGGTGTCGCTCACCGCCCGGACGGCGTCGACGAGTCGGCGCCAGGCGGCCTCCTGGTGGTCGGTCCACAGGCCCGGGCACCGGTCGGTGGCCCGGCCCTCGGGGCCGACCGCGGTCATCCCGGCGATCACCAGCCCGGCGCCGCCGAGCGCGTGCCCGGTCAGCTGGGCCCGGTCGAAGCCGCTGGGCAGCGCGTCGGGCGAGGTGAAGGTGGCGAGCGGGGGCACCACGATCCGGTTGCGCAGCTCCAGCGCGCCCAGCTTCAGCGGCCGGAACATCGGCGGCACCCCGGGCGAGCCGCCGAAGGCGGTGTCCACGGCGTCCACGAAGGCGGGGTCGCGGGCCCGCAGGTTGCCGTAGGTGACGCGCCGGCTGCGGGTGAGCAGGTTGAAGGCGAACCGGTCGACGTCCTGCCCGGTGCGCCGTCCGATGGTCTCGAACCACTCCAGACTGGCCTGCGCGGCGCGCTGGGTGGACTCCACCACCGGGCGCCGCTCGGCCTCGTACCCGGCCAACGCCTCGTCCAGGGTGGGGTGTTCGCTCAGCGCCGCGGCCAGGGCGAGGGCGTCCTCCAGGGCGAGCTTGGTGCCGGAGCCGATCGAGAAGTGCGCGGAGTGCGCGGCGTCGCCGAGCAGGACCACGTTGCGGTGGCGCCAGCTCGCGTTCCGTACCGTGGTGAAGCGGATCCAGCGGGAGGCGTCGGGGATCAGCCGGTGGCCGTCCAGGTGCCCGGCCAGCAGCTCCGCGCAGCGCCGTACGCTCGCCAGGTCGCTCTCGCCGCGTGCCGACTCCCGTGCGGCCAGGGTCTCGAAGCCCGCGCGGCGCCAGGCGTCCGCGGCCGCCTCGACGATGAAGGTCGAGCGGGTGGCGCTGTACGGGTAGGCGTGTACCTGGAGGACGCCGAAGTCGTACTGCTCGACGATGAAGGTGAAGGCCTCGAAGACCTTGTCGGTGGCGAGCCACATGTAGCGGCAGTGGCGTTGGTCCAGGTCGGGGCGGAAGCTCTCCGGGTGGGCGGCCCGGGTGCCGGAGTGGATGCCGTCGGCGGCCACCACCAGGTCGTACTCGGCGGCCAGCCGGTCGACCGGCGGGGCCGGGGTGCGGTAGCGCACGTCCACCGCCAGCTCGGCGCAGCGCTGCCGCAGGATGGCGCGCAGCCGGTTGCGGTCCAGGGCGGCGAAGCCGTGGCCGCCGCTGGTGCGGACCTCGCCGGCGTAGCGGACGTCGATGTCGCTCCAGCGGGCGAACTCGGCGCTGATCGCGGCGAACACCCGCGGGTCGGCCCGGGCGATGCCGTCCAGGGTCTCGTCGGAGAAGACCACGCCGAAGCCGGACTCGGCCTCCCGGGCGTCCCGTTCGAAGACGGTGAGCTCCCGGTCGGGCGCCAGCTGCTTGGCCAGGGCGGCGAAGTAGAGCCCGCCGGGGCCGGCGCCGATCACCGCGATCCGGGCGGCGACCCGGCCCGGGCTCATGCGCCCACCTCGGGCCGCTGCGGTCCGGCCTCCGCCAGCGCGCGGCGGACCGGCGCGGGCCACGGCTCGGCGCCCCCGCCCTGCGGCGCGGCGTGCACCACCGACATCCGCCCGCTCGCGGCCAGCCCGTGCGGGCCGTACACCTCGAAGGCGTAGTGCAGCGAGGAGCCGCCGACCCGTTCCACCCGCAGCTCGGTGCGGACCTGGTCGCCGAACCAGAGCCGCTCGCGGTAGTCGGCCTCGAAGTGCACCCGGGGTATCCGCCCGAACAGCTCGGCCAGCCCGAGCCGGCGCAGCAGGGCCGCCTCCGCCGCCTCGGCCCAGCGCTGCACGGCGGAGAAGTGGTAGTGCCCGGCGGCGTCGGTGTCGGACCACTCCACCCGGCGCTCGACGGTGACGCTGGCCGGAGCCGGAGCCGGAGCCGGAGCCGGAGCCGGAGCCGGAGCGGGAGCGGCGGCTGGGGCGGGGGCCGGTGTCGGGGCGGGCGCGGCCCGGCGGCGCAGCTCGGCGCGGTTCAGCTTGCCGGTGGCGGTGCGCGGCAGCTCGGGCACGAACGCGACCGCCCGCGGGTACTTGTACGGCGCGATGGTGCGCTTGACGTGGTCCTGGAGCCCGCGCGCCGTCTCCGGCCCGGCCGGAACGCCCGCGCGCAGCACCACGTACGCCGTGACCACCGTGCCGCGCCGCTCGTCCGGCGCGCCGACCACCGCGCAGTCGGCCACGTCGGGGTGGGCGGCGAGGGCCTGTTCCACCTCGGGCCCGGCGATGTTGTAGCCGGCCGAGACGATCATGTCGTCGTTGCGGGCCCGGAACCAGAAGTAGCCGTCGCGGTCCCGGACGTAGGTGTCGCCGGTGAGGTTCCAGCCGCCGCGGACGTAGTCCAGCTGACGCTCGTCGTCCAGGTAGCGGCAGCCGGTCGGGCCCTTGACGGCGAGCAGCCCGGGCTCGCCGTCCGGCACCGGGCGGCCCCGCTCGTCCAGCACCGCGGCCCGGAAGCCGGGGACGGGCCGGCCGGTGGCGCCGGGGCGGATGTCCGGCCCGGCGGCCGAGACGAACACGTGCAGCAGCTCGGTGGCGCCGAGGCCGTCGATCAGCCGCTGCCCGGTGGCCGCGTGGAAGGCCTGCCAGACGGCGGCGGGCAGCGGTTCGCCCGCCGAGACGCAGTGCCGTACCCCGGCCAGCCGGTCGGCCAGCCCGGCGGCCAGGATCGCCCGGTAGCCGGTCGGCGCGGTGAACAGCACGCTCGCCCGGTGCCGTCGGACCTGCTCGGCGAGCTGTTCGGGGGTGGCCTGCTCCAGCAGCAGGCCGGCGGCGCCCGCCCGCAGCGGGAAGACCAGCAGGCCGCCGAGGCCGAAGGTGAAGCCGAGCGGCGGGGTGCCGGTGAACAGGTCGTCCGGGGTGGGGCGGAGCAGGTGGCGGGAGAAGGTGTCGGCGATGGCGAGCACGTCGCGGTGGAAGTGCAGGGTGGCCTTGGGGCGGCCGGTGGTGCCGGAGGTGAAGGCGATCAGTGCGACGTCGTCGGCGGCGGTCGGGACGGCGGGGAAGGCCGTGGGCTTGGCGGCGCAGCGGGCGGTGAGGTCCTCCGGGCCGGGGCCGCCGTAGGGCAGGATGCGCAGGCCGGGGGTCCGCGCCCGGTGCAGCTCGTCCAGGAAGCGGTGGTCGCACAGGGCGAGGGCGGGCCGGGAGATGCGGTGCAGCTCGGTCAGCTCGGCGGCGCGCAGCAGCGGCACGGTGGTGACGGCCACCCCGCCGGCCTTCAGTACGGCGAGCCAACAGGCGGCCAGCCAGGGGGTGTTGGGGCCGCGCAGCAGGACCCGGTTGCCGGGGACGAGGCCGAGGTCCTCGGTCAGCAGACGGGCGATCCGGTCGGCGTGGTCGCGCAGTTCGCCGTAGGACCACCGGTCGGTGGGGGTGAGCAGGCAGCGGCGGTCCGGGCCGAGGCGTTCGATGGTGTCGTCGATCAGGGCGGCGGCGCAGTTCAGGCGGTCGGGATAGGCCAACTCCGGGAGTTCGAAGAGGAGTTCGGGCCACTGCTCGAAGGGCGGGAGGTGGTCTCGGCAGAACGTGTCCACGTGCGCCGAGGGGGAGAGCTCCATGGGCGGGCACCTCGTCGTGCGAGCGGGGAGTGAGGCCAGTATGGCGGGTCGGTGACGCCAGTCAAGAGAGCGATACATGCATTCGGGCGACCGTCCGGCCGGTGCTTCCCGGGCGGCCCGGCTCACCCGACGGCGGCCGCCGTCGGGGGTGTGGCTGGACCCACCGCTTCGTGGGTCCAGGCGCACACCTGGGCTGACCAGGGCGCCGGCCGGCTCCGCGGGGTGCAGAGTGGGAGGATCGAACGGAGATCGAGGGGTTGGGGGGCCAGTGGGGCAGCCGGGTTCATGGATCGAACGCGCGGGGGTGGGGTTCGTCCGGTCGTGTGCGGTGGCGGCCGTCACCCTGGCGATCCCGGCGGTGTGGGCCGCCGCGGTGGCCCTGGGGATGTGGTGGGGCCCGGGCAACCCGTGGTCGTGGCTGCTGCCCGTGGTGCTGGTGGGCACGGGCACGCTGGCCCTGGCCCGTCCGGTCTGCCGAGCGGTCCGGCTGCTGGTCGAGCGGTGGACCGGCGCCGTCGTCCCGGCCGGCTACCGGACGCCCGGGCCCGTCAGCCGGATGTCCACCGGCTACTGGTGGAACGGGTACGGGTACGAGCGCAGCCGCCGGGACGCCGTCATGGACCAGTCCTGGCGGATCCGGTGGAGCGACCCGGCCACCTGGCGGGACCTGCGGTTCACCGGGATCGCGCCGTTCACGGCGGGCCTGGCCGCGGCCGTCCCGCCGGCCGCGGTGGTGGTGGCGGTGCTCGGGCTGCTCCGGCCGGAGCCGGTGGCGCGGGTGCTCGGGGCGCTCGCCGCGGCGGCGGCCGTCGCCGTCTCGCCGTACGCCTGGCGGTCGGTGGAGCCGGTGGCCGTCCGCTTCCTCGGCCCGTCCGCCGCGATGCTGCTGGCCCAGCGGGTGGACGAACTGACCGCCCAGCGGGCGGACGTGACGGTCGCCCAGGCCGCCGAGATCCGCCGGATCGAGCGGGACCTGCACGACGGCGCGCAGGCGGGCCTGGTCGCGCTCGGGCTCTCGCTGGCGACCGCCGAGAAGCTGATGGAGACCGACCCCGAACGGGCCCGGGCGCTGATGCGGGCGGCGCGGGCCGGGGCGGCGAGTTCGCTGGCCGAACTGCGGGACCTGGTCCGGGGCATCAACCCGCCCTTGCTGAACGAGCGCGGGCTGGTGGACGCGGTCCGCGCGCTCGCGCTGAACAGTCCGCTCGACGTGGCGGTCACCGCGGACGGGCCGTTCCGGCTGGAGCCGCCGATCGAGTCCGCGGTGTACTTCGGGATCGCCGAACTGCTCACCAACGCGACCAAGCATGCCCGGGCGACGAGCGTGCGGATCGCCCTCGGGCACAGCGGGACCGGCATCGTGGTGGAGGTCCGGGACGACGGCCGGGGCGGCGCGGTGGCGGGTGGCGTTCCCGCCGGTGGCGGTGCTCCCACGGGTGGTCGTGCCGCGGCGGGTGGCGGTGTTCCGGCGGGTGGTGGTGCCGTGTCGGACGATGGGGGTGGGATCGCCGGACTGCGCCGCCGCCTCGCGGTGTTCGACGGCACCCTGGAGCTCACCAGCCCGGTCGGCGGCCCGACTTGTGCGATCATGGTGGTCCCATGCGAATCGTTGTAGCCGAGGACCTGTACCTGCTGCGGGACGGCTTGGTCCGGTTGGTCGAGGCCTACGGGCACCAGGTGGTCGCGACGGCCGCCACCGGCCCCGAGACCCTGGACGCCCTGCTGACCTGGCGACCGGACGTCGCCGTCGTCGACGTCCGGATGCCGCCGACCCAGTCGGACGAGGGCCTCCAGGCGGCCCTCGCCGCGCGCCGGGAGGTGCCCGGGCTGCCGGTGCTGATCCTCTCCCAGCACGTGGAGCAGCTGTACGCCCGGGAGTTGCTGGCCGACGGCGCCGGCGGCATCGGCTACTTCCTCAAGGAGAGCGTGTTCGACGGCGATCAGTTCGTCGACGCCCTGGAGCGGGTGGCCGCGGGCGGGACGGCCATGGACCCGGCCGTGATCGGCGCGCTGGTCTCCTCCGCCCCCTCGAACCGGCGGCTCGACCGGCTCACCGGGCGCGAGTCGGAGGTGCTCGGCCTGATGGCGGAGGGGCTGTCCAACCAGGCCATCGCGCAACGGCTGTTCCTCAGCGACAGCGCGATCGGCAAGTACACCACCTCGATGTTCGGCAAGCTCGGGCTGACCGACGACGAGAACGGCAACCGGCGGGTGCAGGCCGTGCTGGCGTACCTCCACAAGCCCTGACCTTCGGCCCGCACGTCAGCCCGGTCGGTCCGGTCAGCCCGCCGTCCCCCGGGCGGAGGCGTCCGGGGTGCGGCCGTCCTGGGCCTGCCGGGCGCGGTCGGCGAGCAGCCGGGCGAAGACGGTGAGCCCGGGCGCGGTGAGGGCGGCGCCCGGCCCGTCGTCGCGCACCACGAGCAGGACGCCGCCGACCCGGACCAGCACCACCGCGGCGGAGGCGCCGTGGGTGCGGGTGGCGCTCCGGTCGCCGATCCGCGGGACGGCCACCGCGGTCGCCTCCTCGCCGCCGGTGCGCTCCAGCAGGCTGTCGAAGGCCTCGGCGGCGGCCTCGGGGGAGGCGAAGGCGATCACCTGGAACTCCGCGGTCTGCACCGAGGCCGCTTCGAACGTGACGGTGGCGTAGGCGAGTTGCCGGTCGCAGGCGTCCGGCAGCAGGCACGGCCGCCCGTCGGCCGTGCCCGTCCCCGACCGCGGCTCCCGCTGCACCCGCCACCCGCGCGGCATCGCCCCCTCATCGGGCAGCACCGCCCGCACCAGCGCGGGGTCGCCCAGGGGCTGCGCGGCGTGCGCCAGGTCGGGCCCGCCCGGCTTCAGCAGCGGGCGCGAGCCGAGGTGGACGCCGAGCGCGACCAGCGCCGCCACCAGCACCAGGACGAGCGCCAGGACGATCCCGGCGTTGCTCCTCCGGGCGGCGAGCGCCCGGGCGCGGGCGGCCGCCGGGCCGGTCCGCAGCTGGACGGTGGACGGGCCCTTCGGTGGCGGCGCAGCCGCCTGGCCGACCCGTAACTGCACGGTGGACGGGCCCTTCAGTGGCGGCGCGGACGGCGGGCCGACCCGCAACTGCACGGTGCCGGGCTCGATCCGCAGCTGGACGGTCGGCGGATCGCCCGGCTGCCCGAGCCCGGTGGTGGCCAGGTACTGCGCGAACGCCCGGTCCGAGGCCAGCAGGTGCGCGACGGCGGCGGTCAGCAGCGCCCGCGCCTCCGCGCTCCCCGGGCTCGCCTCGGCCGCCGCGAGCGCCCGCGCCCCCTCCGGCACCATCCGCAACCGCGCCCGGACGACCTCGGCCACCGCCTGGTGCGGCCCGTCGCCCAGCAGCGCCGCCACCGCATCCGGTGCCGGATCCCGGCCGTCCCCCATGGCAACTCCCCTTGCCGCACGAGTGGTTGCGACCACGATCCCGGACCGCGGCCCACTTCGTACCCACGCCGAACGGAACGGAGACGCAACCGCAACCCCGTCCGGACGAACCCGGCAGGCCGACGCCCCCGCAGGGCTCGGTACGGGCGGCGGGAGCGAGTCGCTCAGCTCACCGGCATCGACATGTACACCGCCCGCCGCCCGTAGCAGGCGGGCACCGGCACCTCCCGGTGCGCCCGGTAGCCGAGCAGCCGCAGCAGGATGTCCGCCCCGCGCACCGCGACCATCGAGATCCGCTGGTACCCCTGCTCCTCCGCCCGGGCCCGGAAGTGCCGGATGAACCCCAGCGCGACGTCCCGGCCGCGCAGTTCCTCGGCGATCACCAGGTCGTGCACGTGCAGGTTGTCCGAGGCGTACGCCGTCTCCTCCGGCCGCGCGAGGTCCGGGCAGCGCAGCGGAGGGTACGGCAGGCTCAGCAGATAGCCGCGGACCGTGCCGCGCTGCTCCAGCACGAAGCAGGTCTCCGGCGAGCCGAGGGCGCGCGACTGGAGTGCCTCCCGGCCCTCCGACAGGCCGTCGGCCGCGTAGGCGTCGTGTTCCAGTGCGACCACGGCGTCCCAGTCGCCCTCGGCCAGCTGCCGGATCCGGAGCTCCTCGCTCACCCGGCCGTCCCGTCCGCGCCGGCGAGGCCCTCCGCGCGGGCGGCGGCCACCAGTGCCGCCCAGGCCTCCACCAGCACCGCCCACCGCTCGGCGTCCTCCCGTGCCTCGTCCAGGAGCTGCTGCCGCCGCCCGGCCACCACGTCCGCGAGTTCGGCGTACTTGCCGCCCAGCTTGCGGTAGGAGCGGTCCAGGACGTCCAGGCAGTGCTCGTTGCCGGCCCGGTCCCAGTCGACGCTGCCCCGCACCAGCTCGAGGATCGGCTCGACCTTCAGCCCGTACCGCTCGTCCAGCATCCCGCGGCCGAGGTCGATCATCCCGCCGTAGACCGGGTACAGGTACAGCATCGAGAGCAGGAACTTGACGAACCGCAGCTGGTACGAGACGAAGCCGGCGCCGGTGCGGCGCTCGGGCGTGTAGTAGTTGACGATGTGGCGGTTGTGGACGACGCCGGGCATCCGGGCGTGGACCAGGGAGTGCAGCAGGGCGTAGTCGCTGCCGATGGTCTCGGTCGAGGGCAGCAGCGGCAGCACCTCGTAGGCCCGGTGGTCCAGGGCGATGTTGCACATGTAGACGTCCCAGATGTCGGGCACGCCGAGGACGGATTCGTCGGTGCCGAACGGCTCGGAGCCGGCGCCCTTGAAGGAGATGTCCACCATCGCGTCTTTCTCCTCGTCCGACCAGACCGGCGGGGTCCACAGGCGCACCACGTCGCGGTAGACGGCCGGGTCCAGCTCGTGGATCTCGCCGATGTCCACGTTGAGTTCGCCGATGAAGGAGCCGCTGACCAGCATCACGGGTTTGTCCGCGTCGGCCGGGTCGAGCTCGGAGCGGGACACGCCGGCCACCGCCTCGCCGGCCGGCCGGCCGATCGAGAGCAGCTCGTGGTGGATCGGGAAGACCTTCCGGCCGTCGACGACCTGGAAGTCGGCGTCGTCGTTGCGCAGGTGCGCCGAGGTGCAGCCCAGGGCGGCCGCGCCCAGGAAGAGCCGGTTGACGCAGGAGCCGTACGCGACGGCCCGCGGGAGCATCAGGTCGAGCAGCAGCTCGGGGTCGGGGGCGCCGGAGGCCTCGGCCACCCGGCGCAGGAACTCCCGCTGCCGCGCCTCGCCGAGGTGGTGGACGAACACGCCGGGGGCGGGGGCCAGCGCGGCCACGGCGGCCGCGTTCCGGTCGAACGCGTCGGCTTCGGTGGTGTCGAGGACGAGGAGGTGCACCTCGACCTCGAAGTTCGCGACCGCGTAGGCCGCCTCCTCGGCGAGCTCCGCGATGGTGTCGGGGCAGGGTCGCATGGTGGGCAGGGCGAGGCAGACTCTTTGCATGGTGCGGGTTTCTCCGTCTGATCGTCAAGTTCGGTGCAGCAGAGGCCAGTTGGGCGCATATGGGCGCCCGGGCGCAGGGCTCGGGCCGGTCCGCCGGACCACCGTGGACTAGACCACTTTTGAAGTCAACGATTGACAGCGGGGCTCCGGCGGGGTGGAATGCGCCCCGCTTCCGCGCGATCGGCCGCCCCCGCACGGGCGCCCGGATCGCACGCGGGAGCGAACAGCCCCCGCAGAGTCGAACGGCCGGTCGAGCACGGGGGGTTCACCGCCGGGCATTTGCGCCGTCGGGGTCAATCCGCGAGCCGGACCTGCCGATACCGGAGGTGATGCCCTTACGCCGTTCGGAGGAGCCCGCAATGCCCGACCCGTGGCTGCCCGGTGCCGAGATCCACGACCTCGGCGACCACGCGCCGACCGATCAGCAGTACCCGCCGAAGGCCATCGCCCACATCACCTGGGACCGCAACGCGACCGCCGCCGCGCCGCAGGACTGGTGCTCCTACGAGGACCTGGTCGGCTACTTCACCGGCAGCGGCGCCGGCAGCGCCCCGCACCTGGTCTGGGACCCGTTCAGCGGCCGCACGGCGCAGCTGTTCCCGGCCGACTCCCGCTCGAAGAGCCTGCTCAGCCCCGCCCAGAGCCCGACCCGCACCAACCGGGCCGGGCGGGTGGTGATCCAGATCGAGGCGGTGTTCTTCCCCTACTGCCGCTACCGGGGCGTCGTCTACCCGCGGCTGGTCGACACCCCGTGCGCGGGCTGGGACCGGATCCACGCCTGGATCACCTCCTGGGGCGTGCCCGACGTCTGGCCGATGGGCCGGCCCGGCGACTTCTCCGGACGCCGCGACGAACAGGCCTGGGAGACCTGCGGCGGCTGGTACGCGCACGCCCACGTGCCGTACAACGACCACACCGACCCCGGCTCCTGGCCCGACTTCACGGTCGGACCCGGCACTCCGGACATCCCCTCGCAGCAGCACCCGGTGCCGCCGGCCACGCCCGCCCGCTACCAGGTCACCATCAACGGCCTGCCGTACGGCTACGGCGCCCAGGGCTACCAGGTGACGGCGGTCGGGCGGGCGCTGGTCGCGCGCGGCTTCGGCGACCACTACCGCTCCGGCCCAGGCCCGAACTGGACGGACGCGGACACCCTGAACTACGCGGACTACCAGGGGAGTCTGGGCTACGCCGGGCAGGCGGCGGACGGCGTCCCCGGCGAGGCCTCGCTGCGCCGGCTGCTCGGCTACCTGCCCGGCCGGCGGACGGTCTCGGTGGCCCATGTGATCGCGGCCGCCAGGACCGATCCGGACGCCGAGCAGGGGCACCTGTCGTACGCCGCCGAGGCGGCGATCGTGGAGCAGGCGCTGGTCGACGAGGGGTTGCTCGAACAGCGGTGGGTGGACGGCTCGTTCGGCAGCCGGACGGTCTCGGCGTACGCGGCCTGGCAGCGGCGCTGCGGGTACCAGGCGGGGGCGGCGGACGGGATCCCGGGGCAGACCTCGCTGCACCGGCTGGGCGCGGCGCAGGGGTTCGCGGTGACCGACTGAGTCCGGCCCCTCCGGGCGGCCGTGGTCGGGGCCGCTGCCGGGCGGCGCGGTCCGGCGGCTGGGGCGAGGTCCGGCGGGTGCCGGGGGAGGCTCGGTCCGGCGGGGTGCCGGGGCGCGTACTCGCGCGGGAGTAGGCGAGGTTACTCCCGCCGTCAGATGCCGGATGAGAAGCGGGCGGGAGAGCCTGGGGCCGTCCTCGTGACCCCGACTCGAAGGAGGTACCCGTGCGCTCGCCCACCGGCGCCGTCGCGGCGTCCGAACCGACTCCACGGCGGGTGGCGGCGGCACCGGTGCCCGCCGGCCGCCGCCTGCCGCCCGCGGTGCGCAAACCGCTGGTCGTCCTGCACGTCGTCGCCTCGGTGAGCTGGCTGGCGCTGATGCTCTGCCTGCTCACCCTGGCGGTGACGGCGCTGACCACCGGGGACGCCGAGCGGCTGCGCACCGCCTACCGGGCGATGGGCCTGCTCGGCGACGTGCTGATCCTGCCGCTGAGCCTGCTCACCTTCCTGAGCGGGGTGGCGCTCGGGCGGGGCACGCCCTGGGGGCTGTTCCGGTACTACTGGGTGAGCACCAAGTTCTGGCTGACGCTCGGGGCGACGGCGGCCTCCGTCCTGGCCCTCCCCGACCGGCTGCACGAGGCGGTGCGGGTGGCGGACGCGCATCCGACCGGCCCGATCACGGTGGCGGACCTCGGCGCCGTCCGCTACACCGCGGTGATCGTTCCGGCGGTGGCGCTGATGCTCTACCTGGTCAACGTGATCCTCTCGGTGTACAAGCCCTGGGGCCGCCGGGGCAGGGGCGGGGTCACGGCCGAGGCCGGGCGCGAGGCCGGGCCCGAGGCCAGCGGCGAGGTCGTGCGCAGGGCCGGGCCCGAGGCGACGGGCGAGGCCGCGGACATCCGTCGGGCCCGAATACCCGGGGCGGGCGCCTGACCGGTCGGCCGCCGACCTTGGCCCCGGCCGTCCTGGGAATGCCCGCGCGGCGGGCGGGCGTTGTCCAGCCATGTGACCAGTGCCGCGCCCACGACCAGGCTCTCCGTGCTCGACCGCTCCCGGACCAGACAGGGTGAGGAGCCGGCCCAGGCGCTGCGGGACACGGTGGCCCTGGCCCGCGAGGCGGAGCGGCTCGGCTACCACCGGTTCTGGGTCTCCGAGCACCACGGCGTGCCCGGGGCGGCCGGATCGGCGCCCACCGTGCTCGCCGCGGCGGTGGCGGCGGCCACCACGCGCATCCGGGTCGGCACCGGCGGGGTGATGCTGCCCAACCATCAGCCGCTGGTGGTGGCCGAGCAGTTCGGCGTGCTGGCCGCGCTGTTCCCGGGGCGGATCGACATGGGGCTCGGGCGCTCGGTGGGCTTCACCGACGGCGTCCGGCGGGCACTCGGGCGGGAGAAGGACGCCGCGGACGAGTTCGGCGCCCAGCTGGCCGAACTGCTCGGCTACTTCGACGGCTCGCAGCAGGCGCACCGGGGAGTCCACGCCCGGCCGGCCGAGGGCCTGCACGTCCCGGCCTTCGTCCTGGCCACCGGCGAGGGCGCCGATCTGGCCGCCGAGGCCGGGCTGCCGCTGGTGATCGCCGCTCCGCGCGGGAAGGACCGGATGCTCGCGGCGATCGACCGCTACCGCGCCCGGTTCCGCCCCTCCGCGCAGGCCGCCGAGCCGTACGTGGTGGTCTCCGGCACGGTGGCGGTCGCCGAGACGGCCGAGCGGGCGCACGAGCTGCTCGTGCCGGAGGCCTGGTCCGGCGCGTACTCCCGTACCCACGGGGAGTTCCCGCCGCTGGCCCCCGCCGCCGCGATCCGCTCCCGGGAGATGACCGTCCGGGAGCGGGCCGCGTACGAGCAGTCGCTCAAGGGCCACATCGCGGGCACCCCGGAGCAGGCCGTCGCCGAGCTGGCGGAGCTGGTGGAGCGCAGCGGGGCGGACGAGTTCCTGGTCACCACCAGCACCTACGACCGCACCGCGCTGTTCGACTCCTACCGGCTGCTCGCCGAAGCCGTCGGCCAGGCCTGACCGGGTGGGACGCGGGGGGAGGAACGGGGCACGGGGAGGAAGCGGCCGCCCCCGGTCTCCCCGCGCCGTCGGCCTCGGTCCCCGTCGGCCTCAGTCTCCGTCGACCTCGCTCGTCCCGAGCCGCGCGTAGACCTCCGGCCGTCGGGCCCGCAGCCGCAGGGCGATCCCGACGCCGGTCAGGAACACCACCGGCACGATCGCGACCAGCGGCCAGTTGACCTCCGGGCCGGCGGCGGTGAAGAGGTCCAGCCGCCACACCACCAGCGCCGTGGCCCCGCACAGCAGCACGGTGGCGGCGAGCGGCGCCACCGCCGTACGGAACGCCCCGGAGCTCGCGGCGGCCGCCCGGTCGCGGCGGAAGAAGACGAACACCGCGAGTCCGGCCAGCGCCTGGAGCACCAGGATGCCCACCACCCCGGGGGAGTTCACCCAGAGGAAGAACTGGTTGTACGGGTCCGCCCCGATCAGCGCCGCCACCCCGACGGCCACCGCCGCCAGCACCGACTGCGCGATGCCGCCGAGCCACGGCGAGCCGTGGCGCGGGTGGATCCGGCCGAGCGCGGCCGGGGCGGCCCCCTCGGTGGCCAGCGCGTAGCCGTACCGGGTGATGGTGTTGTGGAAGGCGAGCAGCGCCGCGAGCAGGCTGGTGACGATCAGCACCCGCTGCACGTCCGTCGCCCAGCCGCCCACGTAGTCGGTCATCGCGGTGAAGAACATCCCGGCCGGGTCGGCGGTGGCGGTCGCCACGGCCTCGGCGTCGCCGTAGGCCTGCACGATCATCCAGGTGACGAAGGTGTAGAAGAGGCCGAGGAAGGCGATCGCGGCATAGGTCGCGCGCGGCACCGTCCGGTGCGGCTGCCGGGCCTCCTCGCGGTAGATCGCGGTGGCCTCGAAGCCGATGAAGGCGGCGAAGGAGAGCCCGAGCACCCCGCCCATCCCGCCGGAGAACACGTGCTCCGGCGCGAACGAGGTCAGGCTCAGCCCGTGCGCCCCGCCCTTGACCAGCACCGCCACCGCGAGCACCAGCAGGATGCCGGTCTCGGCGATCAGCAGCGCCCCGAGCACCTTGGCCCCGAGGTCTATCGAGCGGAAGCCGAGGAACCAGACCACCGCGACCCCGAGCAGCGCCCAGACCGGCCAGGGCAGGTCCAGCCCGAGCAGGTCGGCGGCCGTGGTGTGGGCGAAGAACCCGAAGGCGCCGAACATGCCGATCTGGATCGCGTTGTACGAGAGCACGGCGAGCAGTGCCGCGCCCAGTCCGGCGGGCCGGCCGAGGCCTCGGGTGACGTAGGCGTAGAAGGCGCCGGCGTTGCGGATGTGCGCGGTCATGGCGGTGAACCCGACCGCGAAGAGCGCCAGCACCACGCCGGTGGCCAGGTAGGCGACCGGCGCGCCGATGCCGCCGAAGGAGATCGCGAACGGCGCCACGCCGGCCATCACGGTCAGTGGTGCGGCGGCGGCCACCACGAAGAAGACGATGTCGCCGGTGCCGAGCACCCCGCGCCCCAGCCCGCCGGAGGAGCCCGCCGAGGAGGCGGGGGCGGCGGAGACAGTTGCGGCGGAGGCAGGGGAAGCGGCGGCGTCGGGCGGACGGAGTGCGGACGAGGGGGCCGCGTCGGAGGGCGGGTTCATGGGGGAGCTCTCCAGGGTTCGTACGGACGAGGGCAGGGCGGTCGGCGGCGGGAACGCGTCGGCCGCCGACCGGGGAACGAGGCAGGGCCGCCGTGGGGGACGGCCGGAACGGGCCGGGAAGTCCGTCGGGGTGGGCGGACGGCCGGGACAGGTCGGGAAGCCGGCCGGGGTGGGTGGCCGCCGGAACGGAACGGGCGGCCGCCGCCTCAGCGCGCCGAGCGGTCGCCGCCACCGGGCGGCGCACCGTGGGTGCGCCGCCCGCCGAGCCAGGTGCCGGCCACCTCGATCGAGGCCAGCTCACCGGCCGGCACGGCGTACGGATCGGTGGCCAGGTGCACCAGGTCGGCCCGCAGGCCCGGCCGCAGCACCCCCCACTCGGCCTCCTCGAAGGCCTGGTGCGCCACGCCCGCCGAGTACGCCGCCAGCGCCTCGGTGAGCCCGATCCGCTCCTCGGGCAGCCAGCCGCCGTCCGGCAGGCCGTCCGGGGTCTGCCGGGTGACGGCGGTGGCCAGCCCGGCCAGCGGCTCGTAGCGGGTGACCGGCCAGTCGCTGCCGAAGGACACCCGGGCGCCGCCGCGCAGCAGGGCGGCGATCCGGTACTGCCGGGAGCCGCGTTCCGGGCCGATCCGGGGCAGGGTGAGCTCGGTCATCAGCGGGTCGGTCTGCGCCCACAGCGGTTCGAAGTTCGCGATCACGCCGAGCTCGGCGAAGCGCGGCAGGTCGTCCGGGTGGACCAGCTGGACGTGCGCGATCACCGGTCGGCGCTCGCGCACCCCGTTGCGGCGGGCGGCGGCCTCGACGGCGTCCAGCGCGATCCGCACGCCGTGGTCGCCGATCGCGTGGATGTGCGGCTGGAAGCCCAGCGCGTCCACCGCGGTGACGGCCTCCGCCAGTTCGGCCCCGGTCCAGTTGGCGACGCCGTGCGAGTGCGGGCAGTCGCTGTACGGCTCCAGCAGCGCGGCCGTCCCGGACTCGATGACGCCGTCGGCGAAGAACTTGACCGCCCGGGCGGAGAGCCGCCCGCGCCCGGCGGCCTCGACCCGGTCGCGGTCGGCGGCCAGGCGGGGGAGCCGCTCGCGCCAGCCGTCCGGTTCGAGCAGCAGGGCGAGCCCGGCCCGGACCGGCAGGTCCTGCTCGGCGACGGCCGCCAGCCAGGTGTCCACCTGCGCGGGCTCGACCCAGGCGTCCTGGAGCCAGGTGACCCCGGCGGCGGCGAGCGCGGCGGTGCTCTCGCGCAGTGCGGCGACCTGCTCGGCCAACGGCGGCGGCGGGACGAGCGCGAGGACGGGGTTGAGCGCGCCGAACTCGCGCAGGGTGCCGAGCGGGCTGCCGTCCGGCCGGCGGACGATCTCGCCGCCCACCGGCTCGGGCGTGTCCGGCCCGTACCCGGCCCGGCGCAGCGCCTCGCTGTTGGCCCAGCCGGTGTGGTGGTCCATGGTGCGCAGCAGCACCGGCCGGTCCGGGACGGCGGCGTCGAGCAGCCGGGCGTCGAACAGCCCGCCCTCGGCCAGCCAGGGGTCCACGGCGTCGCCGGTGATCCACTCGGCCTCGGGGTGCCGCCGCGCCCAGTCGCGGACGGCCGCCACGACCTGGTCCAGGCTGGTGCAGTCGCGGACGGGCACGCCGCGCAGGCCGATGCCGCCGAGCAGCGGGTGGACGTGGCCGTCGCCGAAGGAGGGCAGCAGGGCGCCGCCGTCGAGGTCGACGGTCTCGGTGTCCTCGTCGCGCAGGGCGAGGGCGGCGTCGCCGAGGGCGGCGATCCGCCCCGCGCGGACGGCGAGGGCGTGGGTGCGGGGGAGGGCGGGGTCTCCGGTGTGGATCCGGCCGCCGGTGAAGATCGTTTCGGCACGCATGCGGGGGGTCTGCGTCCTCTCCGGGGCAGGGCGGGCCGACGGATGCGCGGGCCTGCCTAACCGAATGGGGTTCGGTTACCGTAGGCGCGGCACCGGCGGGTGCGGAAGGGTTTTACTGAAAGCTGTTCAGTAACGCTTGGATAACGATGATCTTGGTCTGCCGGGGCCGACGGGCCGCCCGGCGACCCCGACGGTGAGGAGCCGGGCATGGCCAGGCCGCGCACACCCCTGCTGGACCGGCAGCGCATCGTGGACACCGCGCTGCGGCTGGTCGACGAGGCGGGGGACCTCACCATTCCCGCACTGGCCGGCGCGCTCAAGGTCAGCCCCTCGGCGCTCTACCACCACGTGGCCGGCCGGGCCGAGATCGTCGCCCTGATGCGCGCCGAGCTGGTGCGCACGATCGGCGAGCAGTCGGTGTGGG
>NZ_JBEXJK010000060.1:0-28545 GCF_040609095.1 Kitasatospora sp. NPDC004799 | reverse complement strand
CAGAAGAAGGCCCCGGCCGCCGAGCCCGCCCCGGCCACCGTGCCGGCCGGCGCCGCGCTCGCGGCGGAGGCCCCGGCCGCGCCCGCCCCCGCCGCCGAGCCGCGCCCGCAGGGTGCCCGCCCGGCCGCGGGCCAGGCCGCCCGGGCCGACGGAGCCCCGAACGGCCGTCCGGTGCCCGCCCAGGGCAAGCGGCCGGACCAGGCCGCGCCCGCCGCGCGGTTCCGCGCCGAGGCCCCGGTGGAGGAGCCCGGCGTGTACGAGGCCGCCGACCCCTTCGCCCCGGTCGCCGACCCGTTCGGCACCTCCGTCCCCGACGCCGGCACCCAGAACGGCCTCCCCCAGCGCAACCGCGGGCAGCAGAACGGGCAGCCGCAGAACCGCCGGCCGCGCGACGGCCGCCCAGGCGGCCCGCAGCAGCCCGGCCCGCAGAACGGCTTCCAGCCGAACGGCCGCCCGGCGCCCGCACCGCACCCGCAGACCGGGCCGGCCGCCGAGCCGAACCCGGAGGACACCTCGGTCGACGGCTTCGCGCCGATCCGCGACACCACCCCGCCGCCCGCCGCGATACCCGGCCTGCCCCGCGACGGCGCCCCGCACGGCGCCGACGGCCGTCCGCAGCCGGGCCTGTTCGCCTCGGCCCCGACCGGCACCGACCCGTTCGCCACCCAGCGCCCGACGGGCCCCGGCCAGGACGTCCCCGCCGCCCCGGCGGGCCCCGGCGCCCTCTTCCCGGGCGCGCCCGGCGCCGCCCCCCAGCCCGGCGGCGCACCGCTGCCCGGCGGCGACGCGGAGGCCACCACGGTCACCCCGCTGCCGGCCCCGGCCCCCGGCCCCCGGCCCGAGGGCGCCGAGGCCGCCAAGGGAGCCAAGGGCCCCAAGGGCGGCAAGGGAGCCGCCGAGGCCGCCCCCGCTCCGGCCCCCGCCAAGGCGAAGGCCGAGCCCGCCGCCCCCGCCAAGGCCAAGCGCGGCGGAGCCGGCAAGAAGCTGGTCAAGCTGGGCGTCTACGGCATCGGCGCGGTGCTCTTCCTCGGCGCCGCCGCGTACGGCACCGGCCTGATGCTCAACCAGTCCGACGTCCCCAAGGGCACCGTGGTGCTCGGCGCCGAGATCGGCGGCAGCAGCCGCGACCAGGCGATCCACCAGCTGGACGAGTCGGTCGGCAAGGCCGGTCAGCAGCCGCTCAAGCTGAAGATCGGCGACCAGAGCGTGGACCTCGACCCGGCGGTCGCCGGGCTGAGCTTCGACACCACCGCCACCGTGGACGGCCTGGCCCAGCACAGCTACAACCCGGTCGACGTCATCAAGTCGCTCCAGGGCGGCACCAAGGCCGTCGCGCCGGAGGTCAAGGTCGACCGGGCGAAGCTCAGGGCCGCCCTCGACACCCTCGCGGCCGGCTCCGGCCAGGGCCTCCAGGAGGGCTACGTCAAGTTCGGCGACGTCAACGGCGAGCCGATCGTGGTGCCCGGCCGGGCCGGCCAGGCGGTGGACTCGGCGAGCGCCCTGGACGTGATCGCGCAGGCCTACCGCGACCGCGCCGACGGCAAGCCCGACCAGCCGATCGCCCTCGCCGTCACGGCCGCCCAGCCGAAGATCTCCACCCAGGCCCTCCAGGCCGCCGCCGACAGCCTCGGCAAGCAGGTGGCCTCCGGCAAGGTGCACGTCGTCGCCGGTACCAAGTCCTGGGACTTCGGCCCGAAGACCGCCGCCAAGGTGCTCACCCTCGTCCCGGACGCCTCCGGCAAGATCGTGCCCAAGTGGGACCTCGACGCGCTCTCCGGCCAGCTGGGCAACGTGTTCGACAAGGTGAAGGTCAAGAAGAACGGCCAGCTCGTCGCGATCACCCCGCAGGACGTCGCGGACGGCATCACCTCGGTGTTCGACAAGACCGGCGACAAGGACCGCACCTTCAAGTTCGCGGTCTGACGGACGGTTCGTCGTCCGACGAACCCGCGCTTCCGAGGGGTGGGCCCGCATCCGGGCCCGCCCCTCGACAACGCCCCCTCCCGGTCAGCAAGATGTGACGCCACACCATCCGCCACATCCACCCGGGGAGCACGCCGATGCGCCGCCGCCTCCAGCACCACGGGACGGCCCTGCTCGCCGGTCTCACCGCCCTCACGCTCTCGCTCGCGCTCTGCTCCTGCACCACCGGCAAGGACGGCTCCGGCGCCGACGCGCTGCCGTCCGCCCCCGCCTCGCCCAAGCTCACCTCGGTCGACATCAACCCGCACGACCGGGCCCAGCTGCGCCAGGGCGGCACCCTGAACCTGGCGATCTCCCAGTTCTCCCGCCAGTGGTCGCCGATCCACACCGACGGCAGCGAGTCCTCGACCATCGCGGTCAGCAAGCCGCTGCTGCCGACCTTCTTCCGCTCGGACGCGGCCGGCACCCAGACCCCCAACCCGGCCTACCTCCAGGAGGCGCACGCCGACGTCAGGGACGGCCGGCAGGTGGTCACCTGGACGCTCAACCCGAAGGCCCACTGGTCCGACGGCACCCCGATCACCTGGCGCGACATCGAGGCCAACTGGCGCGCCCTGAACGGGAAGGACCCGGCCTACAAGTCCTCCAGCAGCACCGGCTTCGAGCTGGTCTCCGCGGTCGAGCGCGGCAAGGACGACTTCCAGGCCGTGATGACCTTCGACCACCCGTTCTCCGAGTGGCAGTCGATGTTCAACAGCGCCGGCAACGCCCCGCTGCTGCCCGCCGCCCGGATATCCACCCCGGAGCTGTTCAACAGCTCCTACCTGGACGCCATCCCGGTCACCGCCGGCCCGTTCAAGGTCGAGCAGCTGGACCGCGCCGCGCAGACCGTCACGCTGGTCGCCGACCCCTCCTGGTGGGGCGACAAGCCGGTGCTGGACCGGATCGTCTTCCACGCGATGCTGCCCGACGCGATGCCCGCCGCCTTCACCAAGGGGCAGCTCGACCTCGTCAACATCGGCCCGGACGTGGCCGGTTACCAGGCCGTCAAGAGCACCAGGGGCGCCGTGGTGCGCCGGGCCGGCGGGCCGGACTTCCGCCAGTTCACCCTGAACGCCCGCACCCCCGCGCTCAGCGACGCGACCGTGCGCCAGGCCGTCTTCCAGGCGATCAACCGGGACGCGGTGATCCGCGCCGACCTCAGCGGCCTGGACTGGCCGGCCGTCCCGCTCAACAACCACCTACTGGTCACCAACCAGAGCGGCTACCGCGACAACTCCCTGGGCCTGGCCCGCTACGACCCCGCCGAGGCCGCCCGCAAGCTGGACGCGGCCGGCTGGAAGCTGGACGGCGACGTGCGGCGGAAGGAGGGGCGCGAGCTGAACCTGCGGATGGTCGTCCCGGCCGGTGTCACCCCGGCCCAGACCGAGGCCGCCAACACCACCAGGATGCTCAAGGACGTCGGCATCAAGGTCACCACGGTGACCGCCCCCGCCAACGAGTTCTTCGACCGGTACGTCAACCGCAACGACTTCGACATCGCCGCCTACTCGCTGCTCGGCACCCCCTTCCCGGCCAGCGGCAACCGCGCCAACTTCGTCCAGAGCGGCGGCACCAACCACGTCGGCGCGGGCAGCCCGGCGGTGGACGCCGCGCTCGACCGGGCCGCCGCCGCACCCGACGCGGCCACCGCCTCCGAGGCGATCAACCAGGCCGACGGCGAGCTCTGGAAGGTGGCCGGCGTCCTGCCGCTCTACCAGCGCCCGCAGCTGTTCGGGGCCCGCGCCGAGCTCGCCAACATCGGCGCGCAGGGCCTGTCCGACATCGTCTGGGAGAACGTCGGCTTCGTGAAGTAGCCCGGGCCGGGCGGGCCTCAGCCGTGCAGCGTCTCGCGCCAGTAGTGGCAGGCGCTGCGGCGGCCCGTCAGCTCCGAACCGTACTCGCCGGTCACCGGTGCCAGCGGCGGGAGTTCGGTCCGGCAGCGGTCCTGCGCGCGGTCGCAGCGGGGGTGGAAGGCGCAGCCCTCCGGGAGGCTCAGCAGGCTCGGCGGCAGGCCGCCGATCGCGTGCAGGTTCCGGCCCTTCTGGTCCAGCCGGGGGATCGAGTCCAGCAGGCCCCGGGTGTACGGGTGCGCGGGCCGGGCGTACAGCTCCCGCACCGGCGCCGTCTCCACGATCCGGCCCGCGTACATCACCGCGATCTTGTCCGCGACGTCCGCGACCACACCCAGGTCGTGGGTGATCAGGATCAGCCCCATGTTGTACTCGGCCTGCAGATCCGCGAGCAGGTCCATCACCTGGGCCTGCACCGTGACGTCCAGGGCCGTGGTCGGCTCGTCCGCGATGATCAGGTCCGGCTCCAGGGCCAGCGCCATCGCGATCATGATCCGCTGGCGCATCCCGCCGGAGAACTGGTGCGGGTAGTCGTTCACCCGCTCCTTGGCCGCCGGGATCCGCACCCGCTCCATCAGCTCGACGGCCTTCGCCTTCGCCTCCTTGCGGGAGACGCCCCGGTGCGCCCGGAACATCTCCCCCAGCTGGTAGCCCACGCTGAGCACCGGGTTCAGCGCGGACAGCGCGTCCTGGAAGATCATCGCGATGTGCCCGCCCCGGATGGACCGCCGGGCGCCCTCACTCATGGTCAGCAGGTCCTCGCCGCGGAACAGGATCCGCCCCGAGGTGATCCGCCCCGGCGGCATGTCCAGGATGCCCATGACCGCCTGCGCCGTCACCGACTTGCCCGAGCCGGACTCCCCCAGCACCGCCAGCGTCTCCCCGGCCGCCACGGAGTAGCTCACCCCGTTGACGGCCCTGGCGACGCCGTCCCGGGTGTGGAACTCCACGTGCAGGTCGTCGACCTCCAGCAACGGCGTCCCGGGCTCCACGCTCCCCCGGCCGCCGCCGATCAGCTCCACCGCGTCCATCAGAGCAGCCTCCTCGGCACCACGGCGTCCACCACCGGGCGCAGAGCAACTATCAAGGAGCGGACCGCACTTGGCGAGCCTGCGGCAGATCTCTTTTCCGTCACGGGAAAGGGCGCGCCCCCGCCTGCGGGGACGCGCCCTGGTAGAGGGCCCCGGCTCAGCCCGGGCCCTCCCCCGGCTCCGTGCCACGCTCCGCGCCACGCTCCGCCGCGAAGTGACACGCCGAGTCGTGCCGCGCCGCCTCGGCCAGCCAGGACGGCTCGATCAGCAGCGGCTCCTCGACCTCGCACCGCTGCTGCGCCTTCCAGCAGCGGGTGCGGAAGCGGCAGCCGGACGGCGGGTTGGCCGGCGAGGGCACGTCGCCGACGAGCACGATCCGGTCCCGGCTCTCCCGCGCCGTCGGGTCCGGCACCGGCACCGCCGAGAGCAGCGCCTGGGTGTACGGGTGCGTCGCATGGTCGTAGATCTCCGCGTCGCTGCCGATCTCGACCAGCTTCCCCAGGTACATCACCCCGACCCGGTCCGAGATGTGCCGGACGATCGAGAGGTCGTGCGCGATGAACATGTACGACAGGTTGAAGTCGCTCTGCAGCTGCTCCAGCAGGTTGATCACCTGCGCCTGCACCGAGACGTCCAGCGCCGAGACCGGCTCGTCGCAGATGATGATCTCCGGCTTGAGCGCCAACCCCCGGGCGATGCCGATGCGTTGGCGCTGGCCGCCGGAGAACTGGTGCGGGTACCGGTTGATGTACTCCGGGTTGAGCCCGACCACGTCCAGCAGGTCCTGGACGGCCTTGCGGCGGTCCCCCTTAGGCGCCACCTCCGGGTGGATCTGGAAGGGCTCGCCGATGATGTCGCCCACCGTCATGCGTGGGTTGAGCGAGGTGTACGGGTCCTGGAACACCATCTGGATGTTCCGCCGGACGGCCTTCAGGCCCGCGCCGGAGAGCCGGGAGATCTCCTCCCCCTTGTAGCGGACCGATCCCCCGGTGGCCGGCTCCAGGTTCATCAGCACCTTGGCCAGCGTGGACTTCCCGCAGCCGGACTCGCCGACGATGCCGAGCGTCTCGCCCTGCATCAGGTCGAAGCTGACCCCGTCGACCGCCTTCACCGCGCCGACCTGCCGCTTGAGCAGGACACCCGTGGTCAGCGGGAAGTGCTTGACCAGGTCCCGGACTTCGAGGATCGGCTCGCCGCGCGGCACCTCCTGCGCGAAGACGACCTCCTCCGGCACCGCCGCGCCCAGCGCGCTGGCCCCGTCAACGGTCATGGAGGGTCTCCTTCCAGAAGAAGCAGGCGCTGCCGCGCCCCTCCAACGGCGTCCCGTCCTCCTCGGTGACCGGGAACAGCTCCGGCACCTCGGCCCGGCAGACGTCCTGGGCCCGCGGGCAGCGGGGGTTGAAGGCGCAGCCCGCGGGGATGCGCAGCAGGTTGGGCGGCAGGCCCTTGATGGCGTAGAGCTCCTGGCCCTTCTGGTCCAGCCGGGGGATCGAGTCCAGCAGGCCCCGGGTGTACGGGTGCGCGGGCCGGGCGTACAGCTCGTGCACCGGCGCCGTCTCCACGATCCGGCCCGCGTACATCACCGCGATCTTGTCCGCGACGTCCGCCACGACGCCGAGGTCGTGGGTGATCAGGATCAGGCCCATGTTGTACTCGGCCTGGAGCTCGGCCAGCAGGTCCATCACCTGGGCCTGCACCGTGACGTCCAGGGCCGTGGTCGGCTCGTCCGCGATGATCAGGTCCGGTTCCAGGGCCAGCGCCATCGCGATCATGATGCGCTGGCGCATGCCCCCGGAGAACTGGTGCGGGTAGTCGTTCACCCGCTCCTTGGCCGCCGGGATGCGTACCCGGTCCATCAGCTCGACGGCCTTCTCACCGGCCTCCTTGCGGGAGACGCCCCGGTGCGCCCGGAACATCTCCCCCAGCTGGTAGCCCACGCTGAGCACCGGGTTCAGCGCGGACAGCGCGTCCTGGAAGATCATCGCGATCTTCCGGCCGCGGATCCGCCGCCGCTCCTCCTTGCTCATCCTGAGCATGTCCTGGCCCCGGTAGAGGATCTCGCCGCGCGGGATCCGGGCCGGCGGCATGTCCAGGATGCCCATGATCGCCTGCGCCGTCACCGACTTGCCCGAGCCGGACTCCCCCAGCACCGCCAGCGTCTCCCCGGCCGCCACGGAGTAGCTCACCCCGTTGACGGCCCTGGCGACGCCGTCCCGGGTGACGAACTCGACGTGCAGGTCCCGGACGTCGAGCAGCGGCCCCTGGTACGGCGCCTCCCGCTCGCGCCCGGTGGTGTCCACCGCTGTACTCACGATGCGCTCCCCTCGCTCAGCGAAGCTTCGGATCGAGGGCGTCGCGCACCGCGTCGCCCAGCATGATGAAGGCCAGCACGGTGATCGAGAGCGCCACGGCCGGGAAGAACAGCACGTACGGCGCGGTCCGGATCACCTTCTGGGCGGAGGAGATGTCGATGCCCCAGGAGATGGTCGGGTCCTGCAGACCGATGCCGAGGAAGCTCAGCGTCGCCTCGGTGGCGATGTAGCCGCCGAGCGCGATGGTGGCGACCACGATCACCGGGGCGATCGCGTTCGGCAGGATGTGCCGGAACATCAGTCGGCCCGTCCCGGCGCCGAGCGCCCGGCCGGCCACCACGTAGTCGGACTGCTTGACGGTCAGCACCGCCCCGCGCATCACGCGGGCGATCTGGGTCCAGCCGAGCACGCCCAGCGCGACGACCACGCTCCACACCGTGCGGGTGGTGAAGGCGTTCAGCAGCACCAGCGCGCCGAGCAGCAGCGGGATGCCGAAGAAGATGTCGGTGATCCGGGAGAGCACCGCGTCGATCCAGCCGCCGAAGTAGCCGGCCACCATCCCGGTCAGCCCGCCGAGCACGGTGACGGCGGCGGTCACGAGGATGCCGACGGTGATCGAGGCCCGGGCGCCGTACACCACCCGGGCGAAGATGGACCGGCCCTGGGCGTCGTAGCCGAACCAGCCGGCCCCGAAGACGTCGCCCCAGTCCGGCCGCCTGAGGTAGTCGTTCACCAGGTCGGCCTTGCGCGGGTCGGCGTCGGTGAACGCCCAGGGGAAGACGGCCATCACCACCAGCAGCAGGATCAGCACCGCCGAGATCAGGAAGATCGGCCGCCGGCGCAGGTCCCGCCAGGCGTCGCCCCACAGGCTGCGGGCTTCCTCCCGCTTCTCCACGTCGCGTTCGACTAACGTCTCCTGCTCGACCGCCATGCCCTGTTCGCCCGCGTAGTCGAGGCGCGAGACGCCGGGCTTGGGGTGCGGTTCGAAGGAGTCCTCGTCATGGATGTCAGGCATAGCGGATCCTCGGGTCCAGGACCGCGTAGAGCAGGTCGACGAGCAGGCTGGCGACCAGGTAGACGATCACCAGGACGGTCACGATGCCGACCACGGTGGGGCCCTCCTTCTGGTTGATCGCCCGGTACAGGACGTTGCCGATGCCCTGCACGTTGAAGATCCCCTCGGTGACGATCGCCCCGCCCATCAGCGCGCCGAGGTCGGTGCCGAGGAAGGTGACCACCGGGATCAGCGAGTTGCGCAGCAGGTGGCGGGTGATGATCGTGCGCCGGGGCAGGCCCTTGGCGACCGCGGTGCGCATGTAGTCGGCCCGCAGGTTCTCGCCGATCGACGTCCGGGTGAGCCGGGCGACGTACGCCAGCGAGAGCGAGCCCAGCACGACCGCCGGCAGCGCCAGCTGGGTCAGGTCGTAGCTGTCCTGCACCGTCGGGGTGACCCAGCCCAGGTTGGTGGCGAACACCGTCTGCGCGATGTAGGCGAGCACGAAGACCGGGATCGAGATCACCACCAGGGTCAGGACGAGCACCAGGGTGTCCGCGATGCTGCCGCGCCGCAGGCCGGAGAGCAGACCGAGAGCGAGGCCCGCGATCATCTCGAAGACGAAGGCCAGCAGGGCGAGCCGGATGGTGACCGGGAAGGCGTCCGCCATGATGTCGGTGACCGGCCGGCCGGTGAAGCTGGTGCCGAAGTCCCCCTGGAAGAGGTTCCCCATGTAGTGCAGGTACTGCTTCCAGAGCGGCTGGTCCAGGTAGTACGTGTGCTTGATGCTGGCCACCACGGCCGGGTCGGCGGCCTTCTCGCCGAACAGCGCCGCCACCGGGTCGCCCGGCAGCGTGTAGACCATCAGGAAGATCAGCAGCGTGGTGCCGACGAACACCGGGATCATCTGCAGCACCCGCCGCAGCACGTAACTGCCCATCCGAGCCTCCTTCCTAGGTGTCCTGGGTGCCCGGCCGACCGGTCCGGCCGGCCGAGAGACCGCGCCCCGCCCTCCGTGCGGGGAGGGCGGGGCCGGCGCGCGGGATCGGGGCCCGGAGGCTCAGCCCTTGACCTCGACCTGGGTCCAGGCCGGGTTCCCGAAGGAGTCGAACTTCACGTTCCGCACCTTGGTCGAGTAGCCCGAGGTGGTGCGGTAGTACCAGAGCGGGATGGCGGGCATCCCGCTCGGCAGCACCGCCTCGGCCTGCTGGTAGCCCGTCACCGTCTCGGCGACGCCGGCCGCCTCGTCCGCCTTGGTGGCCGCCTCGTCGAACTGCGGGTTGCTGTAGCCGAAGTCGTTGGACGCGGCGCCGGTGCGGTACACGTCGGCCAGGAAGTTGGCGTTCAGCGGGTAGTCCTGCACCCAGCCGGTGCGGAACGCGCCGTTGATGGTGTGCCCGGTGATCGCGGCCCGCGCGGTCTTGAAGTCGGGCTTCGGGTCGCCCAGGCAGTCGACCCCGGTGGTCTGCCGGATCGAGTTGCAGACCGCGTCGACCCACTCCTTGTGGCCGCCGTCCGCGTTGTAGGTGATCAGCAGCTTGTTGCCGGGGGCGCCGCCGCCCTCCTGGATCAGCTGCTTGGCCCTGGCCGGGTCGAACTTGCAGTAGTCGCCGCAGGCGCCGTCCTTGTAGCCCTCGACGCCCTCGGCCACCCAGGCGGTGGCGGGCTTGCGGGAGCCCTGGAGCACCGTCTTGGTGATGGTGTCGCGGTCGATCGCCATCGACAGGCCCTGGCGCACCTTGGCCTTCTCCGGCGAGGCCCAGTCGGCCTGGTAGAGCGTGAAGCCGATGTTCTGGATGGCGCCCTGCGGGGAGTCCACCGCGCGGTCGCCGAGGTCGCTCTTGTAGGTGGCCAGCGCGGACGGCGGCACCTGGTCCATCACGTCCAGGTTGTTGGACTGGAGGTCGGCGTAGGCGGCCTCGGAGGTGGTGTACATCTTGAAGACGACGCCGCCGTTCTTCGGCTTGTCCACGCCCTGGTAGTCCGGGAAGGCCTTGGTCGTCACGTTGCTGTTGTGCGACCAGCTGACGAACTGGTACGGCCCGTTGCCCACCGGCTTCTGCCCGTATCCGGCCGGGTCGCTGTAGAAGCCGTCGGGCAGCGGCGAGAAGGCGATGTAGCCGAGCTTGTACTCGAAGTACGAGACCTTGTGGTTCAGCTTGACGGTGAAGTGCAGGTCGTCGGTGACGGTCAGCCCGGACATCTTGTCCGCGGTCGGCTGGCCGGAGGCCGGGTGGACGTCCTGGTAGCCCTCGATGTCGGAGAACCAGGAGCTGTTGATCTGGTTGTTGGCGGGGTTGGCGCCCCAGTTCCAGGCGTCGACGAAGTTCTTGGCGTGCACCGGGGTGCCGTCGTGGAACTTCCAGCCGTCCTTCAGCGTGATGGTGAAGGTCTGCGAGTCGCCGGTCTCGATCTTGTCGGCGACCTGCATCCGGATCTTGGCGTTGGTCGGGTCGTAGTCGACCAGCCCCTTGAAGAGGTTCTGGATGATGCGACCGCCGCCGACCTCGTTCGCGTTGGCGGGCTGCAGGGGGTTCTGCGGCTCGTTGCTCTGGTAGCTGAAGGTCTTGCTGGCGTCCGACGAGCCGCTGCCTCCTCCGCTGTCATTGCTGCTGCACCCGGTGGCCACCAGGACCACGGACGTCGCAACGGCGAGGACCCAACGAGCGCGGGCGGCTACGGGCATGGAGGTCCCTCCTCAGGGTGTGTGTCGCATCACACCCCATGAGAAGCGTGCCCCGGCGACGGCGCGAGTCGGGAGCACCCGGACGGGTGCCGTGACCCCCTGCCGAGTTGACGCGGCACCGAATTGACGCAGTGCCGGACCGGCGGAACGCCGGAAGGGCCCGCGGCGCGAACGCCACGGGCCCTTCCGGGAACAGCGGGGGGATCAGGCCGCGGCCTGCTCCCGGACCTCCGGGAAGTGGCAGGCCGACTCGTGCGCGGCCGGGCCCTTCAGCAGCGAGGGGACCGCGAGCAGCGGGATCTCCTCGGAGCACCGCTCCTCCGCCTTCCAGCAGCGGGTGCGGAAGCGGCAGCCGGACGGCGGGTTGGCCGGCGAGGGGATGTCCCCGGTCAGGATGATCCGCTCGCGGGACTCGCGCGCCGTCGGGTCCGGCACCGGCACCGCGGAGAGCAGCGCCTGGGTGTACGGGTGGGTGGCGTTCTCGTAGATCTCCTCGTCCGAGCCGATCTCGACCATCTTGCCCAGGTACATCACGCCGACGCGGTCGGAGATGTGCCGGACGATGGAGAGGTCGTGCGCGATGAACATGTAGGAGAGGCCGAACTCGCCCTGCAGCTGCTCCAGCAGGTTGATCACCTGCGCCTGGACGGACACGTCCAGCGCGGAGACCGGCTCGTCGCAGATGATGATCTCGGGCTTGAGCGCGAGACCGCGGGCGATGCCGATGCGCTGGCGCTGGCCGCCGGAGAACTGGTGCGGGTACCGGTTGATGTACTCCGGGTTCAGACCCACGACGTCCAGCAGGTCCTGGACGGCCTTGCGGCGGTCGCCCTTGGGCGCCACCTCGGGGTGGATCTCGAACGGCTCACCGATGATGTCGCCGACCGTCATGCGCGGGTTCAGCGAGGTGTACGGGTCCTGGAACACCATCTGGATGTTGCGGCGGACGGCCTTGAGGGCCGCACCCTGCAGCCTGGAGATGTCCTCGCCCTTGAACAGCACCTGGCCGGAGGTGGCCCGCTCCAGGTTCATCAGCACCTTGGCCAGCGTGGACTTGCCACAGCCGGACTCGCCGACGATGCCGAGGGTCTCGCCCTTCTTCAGGTCGAAGGAGATGCCGTCGACCGCCTTGACCGCGCCGACCTGCTTCTTGAAGAGGATGCCCTGGTTCAGCGGGTAGTGCTTGACCAGGTCCTTGACCTCCAGGATGGACTCAGCCATGGAGGGTCTCCTTCCAGAGGTGGCACGCGCTGCGGCGGCCGGTGAGCTCCTTGCCGTCCTTGTCCGTCACGTGGTGCAGCGCCGGGATCTCGGTGCGGCACAGGTCGGTGGCGACGTCGCAGCGGGGGTTGAACGCGCAGCCGGCCGGAACCTTCAGCAGGTTCGGGGGCAGGCCCTTGATCGCGTACAGCTCCTGGCCCTTCTGGTCCAGGCGCGGGATGGAGCGGAGCAGGCCCTTGGTGTACGGGTGCGCGGGGTTCGCGTACAGCTCGTGCACCGGGGCGGTCTCCACGATCCGGCCCGCGTACATCACGGCGATCTTGTCCGCGACGTCGGCGACCACGCCGAGGTCGTGGGTGATCAGGATCAGGCCCATGTTGTACTCGGCCTGGAGCTCGGCCAGCAGGTCCATCACCTGGGCCTGGACGGTGACGTCCAGGGCGGTGGTGGGCTCGTCCGCGATGATCAGGTCGGGCTGGAGCGACAGCGCCATGGCGATCATGATGCGCTGGCGCATGCCGCCGGAGAACTGGTGCGGGTAGTCGTTCACCCGCTGCCGGGCGGCGGGGATGCGCACCCGGTCCATCAGCTCGATGGCCTTCTCCTTCGCCTCCTTCTTGGAGGCGCCCTGGTGCACGCGGAACATCTCGCCGAGCTGGTAGCCGACGCTGAGCACCGGGTTCAGGGCGGACAGCGCGTCCTGGAAGATCATCGCGATCTTCTGGCCGCGGATCCGCCGCCGCTCCTCGTTGCTCATCTTGAGCATGTCCTGGCCGCGGTACAGGATCTCGCCCTGGGTCACCTTGCCCGGGGGCATGTCCAGGATGCCCATGATGGTCTGCGCCGTCACGGACTTGCCGGAGCCGGACTCGCCGAGCACGGCGAGCGTCTCGCCGGCCGCGACGGAGTAGTTGACGCCGTTCACGGCCTTGGCCACGCCGTCCCGGGTGTGGAACTCCACGTGGAGGTCCTTCACCTCGAGGAGAGGAGTGCCAACTTCGAGACGGTCGTTCTTCTGGTTGTTCTCGATCACGGTGGTCATCGGGTCGTCACCTCTTCTCTCAGCGGAGCTTCGGGTCGAGGGCGTCGCGCACCGCGTCGCCGAGCATGATGAACGCGAGAACCGTGAGGCTCAGCATTCCGGCGGGGAAGAACAGGGCGAACGGAGCCGTGCGGATCACCTTCTGGGCCGAGTTGATGTCGATGCCCCAGGAGATGGTCGGGTCCTGCAGACCGATGCCGAGGAAGCTCAGCGTCGCCTCGGTGGCGATGTAGCCGCCGAGGGCGATGGTGGCGACGACGATCACCGGGGCGATCGCGTTCGGCAGGATGTGCTTGAACATGATCCGGCCGGTGCCGGCGCCGAGCGCCTTGGCGGCCGTCACGAAGTCGGCCTGCTTGACCGTGATCACCGAGCCGCGCATGACACGGGTCATCTGGGTCCAGCCCAGGGCGACCAGCGCGAAGACCACGCTCCAGACGGTGCGCGAGGTGAAGGCGTTGAGGATCACCAGCGCGCCGAGCAGCAGCGGGATGCCGAAGAAGATGTCGGTGACGCGGGAGATGATCGTGTCGACCCAGCCGCCGAAGTAGCCGGCCACCATGCCGGCGATGCCGCCGAGGATGGTCACGCCCAGGGTGACGCAGATGCCGACCACGACCGAGGCGCGGGCGCCGTAGACGACGCGGGCGTAGATGCTGCGGCCCTGGAGGTCGTAACCGAACCAGTCCGGCTGGAAGAGGTGGCTGTAGTTCGGCTTCGTCAGGTAGTGGTTGCGCAGGTCGCCGGCCCGCGGGTCCACCGAGGTGAACAGGCCGGGCGCGATCGCGATGACGATCAGCAGCAGGATCAGCAGCGCGGAGATCACGAAGATCGGCTTGCGGCGCAGGTCGTGCCACGCGTCGGAGCCGAGGCTGCGGGGCTTCTCGGGCTTGGCGGCCGCGGTGGCGGTGCGCTGCTCCGGGATCTCCGCGGTGGTCTTCTTCTCGGTCAGGTCAGGCATAACGGATCCTCGGGTCCAGGACCGCGTAAAGCAGGTCGACGATCAGGCCGGCGGCCAGGTACACGAGCACCAGGAAGGCGACGAAGCCGGAGACCGTCGCGCCCTCCTTCATGTTGATGGCCTTGAAAAGCGCGTTGCCGACCCCCGTGACGTTGAAGATGCCTTCGGTCACGATCGCGCCGCCCATCAGGGCGCCGAGGTCGGTACCGAGGAAGGTGACCACCGGGATCATCGAGTTGCGGAGCAGGTGGGTGCCGATCACCTTGCGCCGCGGCAGGCCCTTGGCCACCGCGGTGCGGACGTAGTCGGCCTTGATGTTCTCGGCGATGGAAGTACGCGTGAGGCGCGCGACGTACGCCAGCGACAGCGAGCCGAGCACGACGGCCGGCAGCACCAGCTGGGTGATGTCCTCGCTGTTCTGGACGGTCGGGGTGACCCACTTCAGGTTCTGCCCGAAGACCGTCTGGAAGATGAAGCCCAGCACCGGGACCGGGATCGAGATCAGCAGCAGGGTCACGACCAGGGCGCCCTTGTCGAACGCCTTGCCGCGGCGCAGACCGGCGAACAGGCCGATGGCGACGCCGAGCACGATCTCGATGGCGAACGCGAACAGCGCGAGCCGGATGGTGACCGGCAGAGCCTCGGTGATCTTGTCGATGACCGGGCGCTGGTCCAGGCCGGTGCCGAAGTCTCCGGTGAGCAGCTTCCCCATGTAGTCGAGGTACTGCTGGATCAGCGGCTTGTCGAAGCCCATCTGGTGCTTGAGGGCCGCGACCTGCACCGGGTCCGGTGCCTTGTCGCCCCACATCGCGGCCACCGGGTCACCCGGCAGCGCGTGCACCATGAAAAAGATGAGTGCGGTCGTTCCGAAGAACACCGGAATCATCTGGAGCAGTCGCCTCGCGACAAAGCGCCCCATCGTGCCTCCATGTATGGCTCTGCCGGGCCCGTCAACCCGGCAAGAGATAAGTCGGCGTGCCAACGGCCGGTGCCAGTCCTCGCCCTTGTGGGGATGGACGGGCACCGGCCGTTGTCACCGGGTCAGGCGGTGCCGACCGATTACTTCTTCTTGACCTCGACGTCGGTGTAGACCGGGTCGCCGAAGGAGTTGAACTTCACGTTCTGGACGTTCTTGGAGTAGCCGGAGCTGGTCTTGTAGTACCAGAGCGGGATGGCCGGCATGTCCTTGGCCAGCACGGCCTCGGCCTGCTGGTAGAGCTCGGCGGTCTTCTCGACCGAGGTGGCGGCGTCCGCCTCCTTCGACAGCTTGTCGAACTCGGGGCTCGAGTAGCTGCCGTCGTTGGCGGCGGCACCGGTGCCGTAGACGTCGCGCAGGAAGTTGGCGTTCAGCGGGTAGTCCTGCACCCAGCCGGTCCGCATCATGCTCTGGACCTGCTTGCTGGTGACGATGTCACGCGAGGTCTTGAAGTCGGGCTTCGGGTCACCGAGGCACTCGACGCCGGTCGCCTGGCGGATCGAGTTGCAGACCGCGTCCACCCACTCCTTGTGGCCACCGTCGGAGTTGTACTGGATGAGGACCTTGCCGCCGGGGACGCCGCCGCCCTCGGTGATCAGCTGCTTGGCCTTCTCCGGGTTGTACTTGCAGGCGTCGCCGCAGGTGCCGGCCTTGTAGCCCATGACGCCGGGCGCCACGAACGAGTCGGCCGGGAGGCGGTTGCCGTTCAGCACGGTCTTGGTGATGGTCTCGCGGTCGATCGCCATCGAGAGGCCCTGACGGACCTTCTCCTTGCCCGGGGCGTCCCAGCCGCCCTGGTACAGCGCGAAGCCGATGTTCTGGATGGCGCCCTGCGGCTGGTCGACCGCGCGCTTGCCCAGGTCGTCCTTGTACTTCGGCAGGTCGGTCGGGTCGACCTGGTCCAGCACGTCCAGCGTGTCGGACATCAGGTCCTTGTACGCGGCCTCGCCGGAGGTGTAGTTGCGGAAGACGACGCCGCCGTTCTTCGCCTTGTCGATGCCCGCGTACTTGTCGTAGGCGGACAGCGTGATCGCCTTGTTGTGCTCCCACGAGCTGAACTTGTAGGGGCCGTTGCCGACCGGCTTCTGGCCGTAGCCGGCCGGGTCGGCGAAGAAGCCCTCGGGGAGCGGGAAGAAGGCCGAGTAGCCGAGCTTGTACGTGAAGTACGAGACCGGGGAGGTCAGTTCGATCGTGAAGTGGGTGTCGTCCACGACCTTCAGGCCGGACATCTCGGTGGCGGTCGGGTCGCCCTTGCCCTCGCCCGGGTGGACCGCGTCGTAGCCGACGATGTCGGAGAACCAGTCCGAGTTGATCTGGTTGTTCTTCGGGTTCGCCGACCAGTTCCAGGAGCTCACGAAGGACTTGGCGGTGACCGGGGTGCCGTCGTGGAAGGTCCAGCCGGACTTCAGCGTGACGGTGTAGTTCTTGGCGTCGGTGGTCTCGATCTTGTCGGCCACCTGGTTGCGCAGCGCACCGGTCGCGGGGTCGTAGTCGACGAGGCCCTTGAAGAGCTGCTTGACGATACGGCCGCCCTGGTTCTCCATGGCGTTCGCCGGCTGCAGCGGGCGCTGCGGCTCCGCGCTCTGGTAGGAGAAGGTGCCCTGCGGGTCGACCGCGGCATTGTCGGAGCTACCCGAGGAGTCGCCGCCACCACCGCAGGCAGTCGCAGCGAGGGCGACAGCAACAGCTGCGACAACCCACTTGGCCTGGCTCGCACCGCGCATCGGTGTGCCTCCTGAATTCGACGTTGCAACGAGGAGGGCACGCGGAACGGTTCTCACCGGGACCCGCCGTGCCGTCCGCGCTCGTGGTTTCGGCGCGCACCCCTGCGCGTTCACCCTTGACCCGAGCCTGACTGCACCCACTATCCGTCACGCACGGACACGAAAGTGACCAGTGACGATCTCAATTAGGTCACATGAACAGTCGGTAAGTTTCGAAAACCGGACATTTGAGACATAGCCAGACAGGCACCAAACGGACAGTCGTCACGGATGACGAACTGTCACGTCCGCTCAGCGGACACTCGGGTGTGATGAGCGCTATTCCGTTAATAGCGGCCCCGACAACTTGGAGTAGTTGAAAAAGTTCGCCCCCCTCTCCATGGGAAAGGGGGGCGAATCATTCCGGCCAATGGCCGTTCAGTGCGTCCGGATCACGCCTTCTTGGCGCGCGAGGCAGTGCGTCCGCGGTCCTTCTGGTCAAGGACGACCTTACGGATGCGAACCGTCTCCGGGGTCACCTCGATGCACTCGTCCTCGCGGCAGAACTCCAGCGACTGCTCCAGCGAGAGCTTGCGCGGCGGGACGATCGACTCGGCCACGTCGGCGGTCGAGGACCGCATGTTGGTGAGCTTCTTCTCCTTGGTGATGTTCACGTCCATGTCGTCGGAGCGCGAGTTCTCACCGACGATCATGCCCTCGTACACCTCGGTGCCCGGCTCGCAGAAGAGCACGCCGCGCTCCTGGAGGTTGGTCATCGCGAAGGCGGTGACCACACCGGCGCGGTCGGCGACCAGCGAGCCGTTGTTGCGGGTGGTCAGGGTGCCGAACCACGGCTCGTGGCCCTCGTGGATCGAGTGCGCGATGCCGGTGCCGCGGGTGTTGGTGAGGAACTCGGTCCGGAAGCCGATCAGGCCGCGGGACGGGACGACGAACTCCATCCGGACCCAGCCCGAGCCGTGGTTGGACATGTTGTCCATCCGGCCCTTGCGGATGCCCATGAGCTGGGTGACGGCACCCATGTGCTCCTCGGGCACGTCCACGGTGAGGCGCTCGACCGGCTCGTGGGTCTTGCCGTTGACCTCCTTGGTGACCACCTGCGGCTTGCCGACGGTCAGCTCGAAGCCCTCGCGGCGCATGGTCTCGATCAGGATGGCCAGCGCCAGCTCACCGCGGCCCTGCACCTCCCAGGCGTCCGGGCGCTCGGTGTCCAGCACGCGCAGCGAGACGTTACCGATCAGCTCGCGGTCCAGGCGGTCCTTCACCTGGCGGGCGGTGACCTTGCGGTCCACCTTGGCGCCGGACTTGGCGTCCGCGCCCTTGCCGCTGCCGCCGCGGCCGACCAGCGGCGAGGTGTTGGTGCCGATGGTCATCGAGATGGCCGGCTCGTCCACCGTGATCAGCGGCAGCGCGATCGGGTTCTCCGGGTCGGCCAGGGTCTCGCCGATCATGATGTCGGAGATGCCGGCGACGGCGCAGATGTCACCGGGGCCCGCCACCTCGGCCGGCTTGCGGGTGAGCGCCTCGGTCATCAGCAGCTCGGAGATGCGCACGTTCTGGATCGAGCCGTCGCGCTTGATCCAGGCCACGGTCTGGCCCTTGCGCAGCTCGCCCTGCTCGACGCGGAGCAGCGCGATGCGGCCGAGGAAGTTGTCGGCGTCCAGGTTGGTGACGTGGGCCTGGAGCGGGGCGTCCTCGTCGTAGCTGGGGGCCGGGACGTGCTCCAGCAGGGTGGAGAAGAACGGCTCCAGGTTGGTGCTGTCGGCCGGGACGGTGCCGTTCTCCGGCTTGGTCAGCGAGGCGACGCCGTCACGGGCGCAGGCGTAGACGATCGGGAACTCGATCTGGTCCTCGTCCGCGTCCAGGTCCAGGAACAGGTCGTAGGTCTCGTTGATGACCTCGTCGATCCGGGAGTCCGGACGGTCGGTCTTGTTGATGCAGAGGATGACGGGCAGACGGGCCGACAGCGCCTTGCGGAGCACGAAGCGGGTCTGCGGCAGCGGGCCCTCGGAGGCGTCGACCAGCAGGACGACCGCGTCCACCATCGACAGACCGCGCTCGACCTCGCCACCGAAGTCGGCGTGGCCCGGGGTGTCGATGATGTTGATGGTGATCGGCGCGCCACCGTCCTTGGGGTGGTACTTGACCGCGGTGTTCTTCGCGAGAATGGTGATGCCCTTCTCGCGCTCCAGGTCGTTCGAGTCCATCATCCGGTCGTCGAGCTGCTGGTGGGCGGCGAAGGCGCCGGCCTGCTTCAGCATGGCGTCGACCAGCGTGGTCTTGCCGTGGTCGACGTGGGCGACGATGGCGACGTTACGGATGTCGTTGCGCGTGGGCATGCCTAGCTGATTCTCCCGGAATCGTGGGTTGCGGCGCCCGGCTGCGTGACGCGCACTTGCGATCCCTGTCGATCGCCGCCGCCCGTTCCGCCTGCTACTACCGGTCCACCCGCCGGGCACATCTCCATGCCTCGGCTTCCTCCTATCGTACGGGGAAGCGCCGAGGTGGGCGGAAACGAGCAGGTCGGGCGGGATCAAGATCACAGATGGGTCACACACCCTTCACCCGACGGCCAGGCTCCGACACTCTTCCGTTCGTGATCCGACAACTCCGGGCCGGGCTGCCCTGGCTGTTCCGCGCCGCAGGCGCCGCGCTCCTCTATCTGGCCGTCCTCGACGGCCTCCCGGCCCCGACGCTGCTCGGCTGTGTGATCGGCTTCCTGGTGGGCCAGGAACCGCTGTCCGACCTCTGGTTCCTGCTCACCCACCGGCTCTGCGGCGGACGCCTGCACTCCGCGTCGTACGGCCGGGGCCGCAGGCTGTGGAGCGGCGCGATCGCCGGCGTGCCCGTCGAACTGGGGGCCCTGCCGACCAGCGGGTTCCTCCTCCCCTGGGGGCAGCTCCCGGTCCGCGCGCCCCGGCTGCGGCTGTGGCTCGGCTCGGTGGGGCTGTTCGGCCTCCACGCGGGGCTCGGCGCCTGGCTGGCGACCTCCACCGACGGGCTGCCCCGGGGCATCGGCCTCGGACTGTGCTTCTCCTTCGTCATGGCGGCGGTGGTCACCGCACCGCGGCAGGTCAACTCCCTGTGGGCCGTGTTCGTGCTGCCCTTCCGCCCGGGGGCCGTGCCGCCCGACGTCGAGTCCCCGAGCGCCGTCGAGGCCGAGCGGCTGCTGCTCCGGGGCAGGATCCCGGAGGCGCACCGCATGCTGGACGAGGGCCGGCCGCTGGCGCTCACCCCGGCCGCGGTCGCGCTGGCCGAGGGCCGCCACGAGGACGCCGAGCGGCTCACCGACCAGGCCTTCCAGCAGGGCCACACGCCGGAGAACTCGAGCGTGGCCTTCCTCGCCGCCATGACCCTCGTCGGCCGGGCCGACGCCGGGGAGTACTCCCCCGCACAGGCCGCGGCTCGGCTGGAGCCGTACCTCTCCCAGCTGGGCGTCCACGACCCGGCACTCGCCCGTGACTTCCTGCCGGCGGCCGACCTCGCCCGGCTCCGGAACGATCCGCGCACCGCCGTCCGGGCGGCCCGCCGGCTCTCGAACGCCGTCGGCTCCCGCTTCCGCCGGTCCCTGGCCTGCTGCTCCCTCGCCGCCGCCCTGATCGCCGCCGGGCGGCCGGAGCAGGCCCGGAAGGCGCTCGCCCGCGCCCGCGGGGAGTGCCCCGGGCTGGCCCGGATCGCCGATCTGGAACGCCTGCTGGAGCCGACGTCCGTGGAGGTGGCCCGATGAGCGTCCCGATCGTCCTGGTGCACGGCACCCGGTTCAGTGCGGGGCAGTGGAGCCCGCAGCTGGCGGCGCTGCGGGCGGAGTTCCCGGTGGCGGCCGTCGACCTGCCGGGGCACGGCGCGCGGCGCGGCGAGCCGTGGAGCCTGACGGCGGCCTGCGCGGCGGTCGCGGCGGGGGTCGAGGAGCTGGGCGGCGGGCCCGCGCTGGTGGTCGGGCACTCGCTGGGCGGGTACGTTGCGCTGGAGTTCGCCCTCCGCATGCCCGAGCTGCTGCACGGGCTGGTGCTGGCCGGCGCGAGCGCCGACACCCGCGGGCGCTGGGCGGTCCCCTACCGGGCGGTCGGCGCGCTGGTGCCGCGCGTCCCGGCCGAGCGGCTGTCCCGGTGGAACGACCGGCTGCTGCGCCGGCTCTACCCGCCGGAGGTGGTCGCGGAGACGATCCGCGCCGGGTACGGCTTCGCGGCCCTGCCGGCCGCCTGGGCCTCGGTGCTGGGGCGCTTCGAGCCGGGCGTGCTGCGCCGGGTCGAGGCCCCGGTGCTGATCCTGAACGGGGAGAAGGACCCTGCCTTCCGGGCCGGCGAGCGCGCCTTCGCCGCTGCCCACCCGCACGGGCGGGCCCGGATCGAGCTGATCCCCCGGGCCCGGCACCTGGCCAACTTCGACGCCCCGGAGGCCTTCACCGACGCCGTGCGCCGCTTCGCCCGGGAGCTCCCGGCCCGCTGACCGGCCAGCCCGCCCGGCGGGAGCTCCCGCGGCGCTAACCGGTCCAGCCCACGTCCTGGAAGCGCGGCCAACCGAAGCCGTACGCGCCCGCGCCGACCAGCCCGGTCCGGACCCCGACCAGCTCCGGCCGCTGGTAGAGCGGCACCGAGTGCCCGAACTGCCAGATCCGTCCGTCCGCCTCCTGGAGCAGGTCCAGCCGGGCCGCCGGGTCCGGTTCGGCGGCCGCCCGGTCGAACAGCCGGTCGATCTCCTCGGTGCCGCCGCGGCCGAAGTTGCCGCCCGGCTCGGGCACCCCGTCGGGGTCCGGCCGGGGCTTGGCGTAGGCGGGGCGCTGTTCGACCGCCGGGCCGGGGCCGACCGGCCAGGAGAGGAGCGCGAGGTCGTAGTCCCCGGCCGCCAGGTGCTCCCCGACGAAGGACTCGGCGGTCGCGGGCACCTGCCGCACCTCGATCCCGGAGTCCGCGAGGCCGGCGGTGAGCGCGTCAGCGGTGCGCTCGGCGGTCGCCGAACCGGCCGGGACGAGCAGCGTGAGGGCGAGCCGCGTGCCGCCCTTGCTCCGGGCGCCGCCGCCGGCGGGCCGCATCCAGCCCGCGCCGTCCAGCAGCCGGGCCGGGTCGCCCGAGCCGGCCGCCTCGCTGTTGTCCCGGTAGCCGTCCTGGTCGCCCGCGAGCAGGTGGTTGCCCAGCGGTGCGGCGGGCAGGCCGAGCGGGGTGAGCGCGGCGTCGGCGACCCGCTGCCGGTCGACGGCCCGGATCAGGGCGCGGCGCACCAGCGGGTCGGTCAGCGGGCCGCGCGCGGTGTTGAGGGTGAGCTGGGTGAGCGAGGCGGCGGCGGCCCGGTGCACGGTGACGCCGGGCAGCGACTCGGCCCGCCGCAGCGCCGACGCCGCCGCCTCGGCCACGGCCGCGGGCGGCGGTGCGGCGGAGGCGGAGGCGGAGGCGGTCGGGGAAGCCGCGGGGGCGGCGGCCGGCGCCGCCCGGTCCACCGCCGCGGTGAGCGGGGCGACGTCCAGCCGGTCCTGGTCCAGCGCGTCCAGCCGCTGGTCGGGCGGCACGGCGAGGAAGTCGATCCGGTCGGCCTTCGGCCGGTCGCCCCACCAGAGCGGGCTGCGCTCCACGGTGACCGTCCCGCCCTCGGCGTCGTACCGGGAGAGGGCGTACGGCCCGGCACTCGGTCGGCCGGCGCCGGTCAGCGGCTGCTCGAAGGCGGCCGGGGCGGCCGTCTCGGCGGCCGGGTAGAGCGGCCCGAACAGCGAGCGCCACTCGGCGTACGGCCGCCGGAAGGTCACCCGGACCTCGTGCGGGTCGGCGCCCTGGGCGACCGAGTCGATGGCGTCGTACCCGGCCGCCCGCGCGCTCCGGTGGGCCGGGTCCGAGCCGGACAGCGCGGTCCGCTGGGCGTCGAGGTCGGCGGCCGAGATCGGGGTGCCGTCGCTCCAGACCGCGCGCGGGTTGAGCCGGTAGGTCACCACCTGCGGCCACTGCCCGGGCGGGGTGGACTCGGCGCCCGCCAGGTAGTCCGGGTCGGGGACGGGCCGGCCGTGCTCGTCGGGCCGGAACAGCGAGGGGTACAGCGCGTGGGCGAGCAGCGCCGAGTCGGCGGTGGCCGCGCCCTGGTAGACGTTCAGCGTGGCCGGGACGCCGTCCACCGCCCAGCGCAGCGTGCCGCCGTCCCGGACGGCGGTGCGGTCGACGGGCCCGACGTCCCCGGTGGTGGCGGTGGGCTCGGCCGGGACGGGCGCGGGGGCGGGGGTGCGGGCGGGCCCCGGGTGGCCGGAGCAGCCGCCGAGGCCGGCGGCGAGCAGCAGCGCGGCGGCTGCGGCGGTGAGCTGGCGGACGCGCATGGCGGCCATCGAACGCCGCCCGTACGGCCCGGCCCGCGCCGACACGGCGGGCCGCCGGGCGACTGCACCCGTACGGCCCAGGGCCCGTCCGGACGGGCCCTACGCGCTCACAGCGCCAGCTCGAACCAGACGATCTTGCCCTTGGGCGTGCGCCGGCTGCCCCAGCGCTCCGCCAGCAGGCTGACCAGCTGCAGGCCGCGCCCGCCCTCGTCGGTCTCCTGGGCGCGCCGCTGCCGGGGCTGGGCGTAGCCGTCGTCCCAGACCTCGCAGACCAGGCTGCGCTCGCGCAGCAGCCGCAGCCGGATCTCGCCCCGCCCGTGCTTGAGCGCGTTCGTCACCAGCTCGCTGACCAGCAGCTCGGTGGTGTCGACCAGCTCCTCCAGCCCCCGGGAGAGCAGCCAGCTGCAGGCCAGCTCGCGGGCCTTGGCCACCGAGGTGGGCTCGGGCGGCAGGAACCAGTTGCCGACGGCGTCCTCGGGGAAGGCGTGCACCTTGGCCATCAGCAGGGCGATGTCGTCCTCGCCGTGGTGCGGGTTGAGCTCGCCGAGCACGTGGTCGCAGAGGTCCTCCAGGGCCTTGCCCTCGGCGGACAGCGCGACCCGGAAGGCGCGCAGGCCCTCGTCCAGCTGGTGCTTGCGGCTCTCCACCAGGCCGTCGGTGTAGAGGCCGAGCACGGCGCCGTCCGGGAGGTCCACCTCGACCTCCTCGAAGGGCTCGCCGCCGACGCCGAGCGGCAGGCCGGGCGGCACGTCGAGCATCCGGGCGCCCTCGCCGGGGCTGAGCAGGACCGGCGGCAGGTGGCCGGCGTTGGCGATCAGGCAGCGCCGGGTGACGGCGTCGTAGACCGCGTAGACGCAGGTGGCCAGGTAGACCTCGCGGGCCTCCTCGTCGGCCGTCGAGGTGAGCCGCCCGTACTGGGTGGGCGGCCCGGCCGGCACCGAGTCGTCGCCGAGGCCGCGGGCGATCTCGTCCAGGGCGGTGAGCACCTCGGCCGGGTCGAGGTCGAGCATCGCCAGGGTGCGGACGGCGGTGCGCAGCTGGCCCATCGCGACGGCGGCGCGCAGGCCGCGGCCCATCACGTCGCCGATGACCAGCGCGGTGCGGTTGCCGGGCAGCGGGATGACGTCGAACCAGTCGCCGCCGACCTCGGTGTTGTTGTTGCTGGGCAGGTAGCGGCAGGCGATCTCCAGGCCGCTGGCGGCCGGGTTGCCCGGGGGCAGCAGGCTGCGCTGGAGGATCAGCGCCCGCTCGTGCTCGCGCCGGTAGAGCCGGGCGTTGTCGATGCAGACGGCCGCGCGGGCGACCAGCTCCTCGGCGATCGCGACGTCGCGGGCGTCGAAGGGCTCGCTGCCGATCGCCCGGGAGAGCTGGACGAGGCCGAGCACCTGGTCGCGGGCGACCAGCGGGACGATCAGGGTGGAGCGCAGCAGCGGGTCGCGCCCGGGCTCGGGGACGACGCTGCGGCCGGTGCGCAGCGCCCGGGCGTGCGGGGAGCGGCGCGGGTAGCAGAGGGTGCCGCCGGCCTCGGCGATCGGCAGGCCGGTGACCGAGCCGAGCACCGAGGAGGCGCCGCCGACCACGCTGGAGACGGCCACCCGGCGCAGTTCGCCGCTGCCGTCGGTGAGCACGGTGTCGCCGGGCCGGCCGGCGCTGGGCACGGTCTCGCCGGAGAGCAGCGCGGTGTAGAGGTCGACGGTGGCGAGGTCGCAGAACGGCGGGACGACGACGTCCAGCAGTTCCTTGGCGGTGGTCTCCAGGTCGAGCGTGGAGCCGATGTGCGCGCTGGCCTCGTTGAGCAGGGCCAGGTTGCGGCGCACGCCGTCGGCCTCGCGCTCGGCGACGTGCCGGCTGGTGACGTCGGAGACCTGCCCGGCGACGCCCATGGTCTGCCCGGCGGAGCCGTTCAAGCGGTACAGCGAGACGGCCCAGAGCCGGTTGCCCTCGCGGGTCGGGACGGCGCCGTGGAAGCGCAGGTCGAAGACGGGCTCGCCGGTGGCCAGGACCTTGCGCAGGGCGGCGCTGAGCCGGTCGGCCTCGGACGGCGGGAAGAGGTCGTGCGGGGTGAGGCCCTCCAGGTCGGTGGGGACCAGGCCCATGCCGGAGGCGAAGGCGTCGTTGACCCGCTGCAGCCGCAGCCGGTCGTCGAACAGCACGAAGCCGGTGGGCGTCTGCCCGAAGACGGCCTCGGAGGCGGCCAGGTCGGTCTCGATCCGGCGCAGCCGCCCGAGGTCGACGGCCAGACAGGTGGCGCCCGCGGTGGGCAGCGAGCTGTCGGGCATCAGGTAGAGCTCGGCGAGGCCCTCGCCGCCCGCGGCGTCGCGGTACGGGGTGGTGCCGACCCACTCCTCGCCCGCCAGGGTGCGCTCCAGCCGGGCCCGGCCGCGCTGCCAGAGCTCGCGGGGGACGAAGGTGGTGATCGGGTCGGAGCCGACGGCCTCGGCGGCCGGGACGCCGAAGAACTCGGCGGCGCGCTCGCTCCACTGGCTGATCCGCCCGTCGGGGCCGATCGCGAAGGTGGCGACCCGGATGTAGTCGTAGATCGAGCCGGGGTCGCCGGCGCCCCACGGCCGGTCCACGGGAACCGGGCGGTGTCCGCGCCCCCTGACCGTGCCGTCCGCCACGGGCAGGTGTGCGGAACCGGCCTGCCCGGGTACGGCGGCATGACCGCTGCTACTCGGCGACGCGCTCCGCGCCGGAGTGCTGTTCAACGGACCGACCCCTCCAACCCGCGACCGTCCGGATGTCGAGAAGACCGAGTATTCATCATCGAGGGGTACGTTCACACGCCCTCAACATCACAACATCAGATCGGGCGAAGGTTTTTGTCCTACCGCCCGCGCAACCACAATGCCACGCTCGCGCCCCCTTCCGGAGCGCGCGCTCCCCCTGAGCGCCGGACGGCACGTGCGGCGCCGCTCCCCGGCCGCTCCTCCACTGCTCGCTCCGCTCACGATCCGTCGGTCTCACGGTCCGTCCGGCCCACGGCCCGGCAGCGCCTGCTCGAACCAGACCACCTTGCCGATGCCCTCGGCCCGGGCGCCCCAGCGCAGCGCCAGCCGGTGGACCAGTTCCAGACCGCGCCCGCCCTCGTCGGCCTCGGCCGCGTGCCGTTCCCGGGGCGGGTCGGGCAGCGGGTCGGAGATCTCCACCAGCAGCGTCTCACCGAGCGTCAGCCGTACCCCGATGGGGGCGCTGGCGTACCGGACGGCGTTCGTGACCAGCTCGCTGACCAGCAGCTCGGCGGTGTCGGTGAGCTCCTCGACGCCCCACTCGACGAGCGTGGCGCGGACCAGCCGGCGGGCCCGGGAGACGGCGGTGGGCTCGGCCGGCAGGGTCCAGCCCGCCGTCGGGGTGCCGGCCTGGCCGTGGCCGAGCCGGGCCAGCAGCAGCGCGACGTCGTCCGGCTCCCGGCCCTGCTCCATGGTGTCCAGCACCGCCTCGCAGGCGGCCTGGATGGAGGCGTGCGGCTCCTGGAGCACGGTGACCAGCCGGCCGAGGCCGACGTCCAGGTCCTTGTCCCGGGACTCGACCAGGCCGTCGGTGCACAGCGCGAGCAGGCTGCCCTCGGGGATCTTCAGTTCGACCGATTCGAACGGAACTCCGCCCACACCGAGCGGGGCGCCGGAGGGCAGGTCGAGGATGCGGCCGGCGCCGCCGGGCAGCGGGCCGCCGGTGCGGGTCGGCTCGGCGGCGTCCCCGCCCGGCACCACCAGCACCGGCGGGATGTGCCCGGCCTTGGCGACGGTGAGCCGGGCCGTCGCCGGGTCGAAGACCGCGTAGACGCAGGTGGCCAGCAGCGCCTCGTCGGGGCCCTGGGCGAGGTCGTCGGCCAGCTCGTGGACGTGCCGCAGCAGGACGTCCGGCGGCAGGTCGAGGGCGGCCAGCACCCGGACGGCGGTGCGCAGCCGCCCCATGGTGGCGGCGGCCCGCAGACCGTGGCCCATCACGTCGCCGACCACCAGCGCGGTGCGGTCGCCGGGCAGCGGGATGACGTCGAACCAGTCGCCGCCGACCTCGGTGCCGCTGCTGCCGGGCACGTACCGGTAGGCGACCTCGACGCCGGTGGGCTGCGGGACCTGCTGCGGGAGCAGGGTGCGCTGGAGGGTGAGCGCGGCGGTGCGCTCGCGGGCGTAGAGCCGGGCGTTGTCCAGCGAGCTGCCGGCCCGGTCGGCCAGCTCGACGGTGAAGGCCAGGTCGTCCCGGTCGAAGCCCTCGCGGTAGCCGGCCCGGCTGACCAGCAGCAGGCCGATCACGATGCCGCGGGCGCGCAGCGGCACGACCAGCATCGAGTGCACGCCGAGGTCCCGGGCGGCCTGCATCTTCGGGTCCCCGGGGTAGGTGACGTCGTCCAGCTGGTCGGCGCCGGACAGCAGCTCGGGCACGCCGGTGCGCAGCACCCGGCCGCAGACGGAGTCCTCGGCGAAGGTGATCCGGGCGCCCCGGCGCAGCATCACGTCCACCTCGGGGCCGTCCTGGACGGAGGCGGTGCCGAGCTGGAGCAGCGAGGTGCGCCGGTCGTGGCCGTGCCGGGGCAGGTCGTCGCCGTGCGCGACGGCCTGGAGCAGGATCACCGCCGAGTGGTCGGTCAGCCGGGGGACGACCGAGCCGGCCAGCTCCTGGGCGATCCGGGAGGCGTCCAGCAGGTCGCCGACCCGGGAGCCGAACTCGTTGAGCAGCGAGAGCCGGCGCCGGGCGTGCTCGACCTTGGCGACCGCCCGGTAGCGCTCGGTCACGTCCATCACGGTGCCGGAGATGCCGAGCACCCGGCCGGAGCGGTCGGTCATCCGGCTGTAGGAGATCGAGCGGTAGCCGGCCCGGGTGGTGACCGGAGAGGCCAGGGTGACGTCGATGACCGGCTCGCCGGTGGCCAGCACCTGGCGCTGGATGGCGGTGATCTCGTCGGCGGCCCGCTCCGGCAGGGTCTCCCCGGTGGTGCGGCCGACGTGGTCGTCCGGGGCGACGCCGTTCATCTCGGCGAGGGTGCGGTTGACGGCGGTGTAGCGCAGGTCGGTGTCCATGATGGCGATGCCCAGCGGGGACTGCTCGAACAGCGCGTCGCGCACCGCGAGGTCCCGCTCGACGGCGTGGACGGCGGCCGCCTCGGCCATGTTGACCTGGAGGAACGGGGTGCCGTCGCCGTCCACCAGGAGGGAGATCCGGGCGTCCACGGCGACCGGCCGGCCGTCCCGGTCGTGCAGCTCGGTGAGACCGGCCCAGCGGCCGTGCCGCAGGGTGTCCTGGACCGCGGCCCGGATCCGGGCGACCTGCTCCCGGTCGGGGATCAGCTCGTCGATCCGGCGGCCGACCAGCAGCTCGCTGGGCCAGCCGAGCAGCTCCTCGGCGGCCGGGCTCCAGAGCACCACCCGGCCCGCGGTGTCCAGGATCGCGATGGCGACCTTGAGCATGTCCAGCAGGCTGCCGCCGGCGGTCGCGCCGGGGCCGCCCGGGGCGTCGGCGGGCCCGCCGGGGAACGGCCGGCCGGGGCGGCCGCGCAGGC
>NZ_JBEXJK010000059.1:0-28581 GCF_040609095.1 Kitasatospora sp. NPDC004799 | reverse complement strand
GACGAGGCCCGCGTCGGCGCAGGCGCGGGCGAAGCCGGGGTTCTCGGCGAGGAAGCCGTAACCGGGGTGGACGGCCTGGGCGCCGGGTACGGGCGGGCCCCCGCCTCCACGCTGCCGTCCACCAGCACCAGCCCGGCGGTCCGCTCGGGGTGCAGCCGGGCGAAGGCCTCGACGTGGAAGCCCGCGAGCGAGTGGCCGACCACGGTGCAGGGCTCGCGCAGCCCGAGGCCGTCCAGCACCGCCCGGATGCGCCCGGCCTCGCCGGCCGCCGTCGGCGCGGGCCGCCCGGTGGCGGGCTCGGCGGCGCTCAGCCCGTAACCGGGCCGGTCGAAGCGGACCACGGTGCGGAAGGGCGTGAGGAAGGGGACGACCAGGTCCCAGTCGAACCAGCTGCTGCCGAGGCCGCCGGAGAGCAGGCAGACCGGGCCGCTGCCCTCGGCGCGGACGTGCAGCGGGACGCCGTCGACGCGCAGGAAGCGCGCCGGGCCGCCGGTCGCCGTTCCGGGGGTGCTCATGTCGGCCTCCGTTCCCGCGGTGACTCGGCCTGCCGCGCCCCGGTGCCCTCGTCCGGCCCGCCCAGCCCGTATGGCGGGTTCGGCGGCTTCGGCGGGTTCGCTCGGGCCGATCGGTCGGATCCGGCAGAGCGGGCGACGCCCAGGGCCAGCAGGCCCAGCCAGAGCGCGACCAGCAGCACCTGCAGCCGCTGCCCGGCCCCGAGCGCCCAGGTGCCGCGCCCGGCCTGGAAGGCGGCGATCGCGGCCAGGCTCCAGCCGGTGGCGAGCAGTTCGGCGCCCAGCAGCCAGGGCCCGAACCGGCGCACCGGCGCCCACCAGCGGTAACGCCGGGCCGCCACGGTGAGCGAGACCAGCGCGGCGAGCGCCCCGGCCATCGCGAGGCTGCTGGTGACGGCGTGCGCGGTGTGGGTGGCGGGGACGAGCCCGGCGGTCTCCCGGGCCGCGCACATCTCGTCGCTGGTGGGGGCGCAGCTGAGCGGCAGCCGGGAGTCGACGGCGGTCGCGGCGCCGAACAGGGCCAGCGCGGACCAGCCGGCCAGCGCCCAGCGGTGCCGCCGGGAGGCCCCGACCCGCCCGGTGGCGAGGGCGGTGCCGGCGGCGGCGAGCAGGCAGAGCCCGGCGGCCAGGTCGGTGGCCCGGAACAGGCCGCCGAGCGGCTGGTCCTCGGCGGCGAGTTCGCTGATGTACGCCTGCACCGGGTCGAGTCCGGTGCTCAGCACGACCTCCAGCACCCAGGCGGTGTACGCCACGGCGCTGAGCAGCAGCAGGGCGGCGACCGTCGCCCGCGCGGCGCGGTGCCCCGGTCGGTCGCGCCGCGACCGACCGCGCCCCGGGCCGCCGGGTCGCGGCCCGCGGGGGCCCGGCGGACCGGGTCGTGCTCGGGGGTGTCCTGGCTGGGGGCTGGGCACCGTTCCACCCTAACCAGCGGCGAACTCCACCCCAACCGGAAGGAAAGGGGCGGATCGGACGGCCGCGACGCCGGTGGTCGGAGGCACCCCTCGGAAGCGTGTATTGTTTTCCAGGTCAGCAGGCGCCGCTAGCTCAGTTGGTTAGAGCAGCTGACTCTTAATCAGCGGGTCCGGGGTTCGAGTCCCTGGCGGCGCACAGACAGTTGGGGAGCCTCTCGCAGCAGCGAGGGGCTCCCCGATTTTTTGGCCTCCGACGTCCGATTTGCGTGTGATGTCGGTCTCGATTGGCGATCCGCCGGAGCCATCCGGCCCGTTCTGCTCGTCCAGGGCAGTAAAACCGGAATCGGGACAAAGGTCCCCAACCGCCGATGTCCCCGTCCGTGCAGGCTGCTTCGACGCGCCCGCAGGAAAGGCCGCGCTTTGTCCAGAAACGCCCAGAGCGGCCGCCGCTCGCCGTCGCTCGGTCTCCGCCCGGTCAAGCGGTTCAAGCGCTCCACCGGCCCGGCCGGCGGCGCCGGCACGTCCGGCGGATCCGGCGGATCCGGCGGCAAGAAGTCGCGCCGCCCCAAGCGCACCGGCTGGCGCCGACTGATACCCACCTGGCGGATGACCCTGCTCGGCTTCGGATCGGCGCTGCTGCTCGGCATCGGCCTGTTCGCGCTCGGGATCGCCCTGGTGAAGGTGCCGGACGCGCACGCCGCCGCGACCGCCCAGAGCAACACCTGGCTCTACTCGGACGGTTCGGTGCTCACCCGCACCGGCCAGACCAACCGGCAGAACGTCACCCTGGACAAGGTCTCCCCGGCCGCCCAGCACGCCGCGCTGGCCGCCGAGGACCGGAACTTCTACAACGAGGGCGCGGTCAACGTCCAGGGCCTGGCCCGGGCCGCGATCAACACCGCCAAGGGCCAGGGCACCCAGGGCGGCTCCACCATCACCCAGCAGTACGTGAAGAACACGTACCTGAACCAGAAGCAGTCGATCACCCGCAAGGTGAAGGAACTGTTCATCGCCATCAAGGTGGACGCCACGGAGAGCAAGGACGAGATCCTCTCCGGCTACCTGAACACCTCCTACTACGGACGCGGCGCGTACGGCATCCAGGCCGCCGCCCAGGCGTACTTCGGCGTCGACGCGTCCGCCCTCAACGCCGCCCAGGGCGCCTACCTGGCCACCCTGCTGAACGCGCCGAGCGCCTACGACGTGGCCACCGCCACCGCGGCGGGCAAGCAGAACGCCGTCAACCGCTGGAACTACGTGCTCGACGGCATGGTCAAGGAGGGCTGGCTCGACGCGGACGAGCGGGCGAGGACCGCCTTCCCGGAGGTCCGGGACCCGCAGCCCAACCCCGGCCTGTCCGGCCAGGCCGGCTACCTGGTCGACGCGGCCACCCAGTACCTCACCTCCACCGGGGTGATCAGCGAGACCGAGCTGGCCAAGGGCGGCTACACGGTCAAGCTCAGCATCGACCCGGCCCGCCAGCAGGCCCTCCAGGACTCCGTCCAGGCCCAGCTGCACGACACCCTGAACCCGGACAAGCGGAAGAAGGACGCGGCCGCCCAGGCCGGCGCCGCCTCGGTGGACCCGAAGACCGGCGCGATCGTCGCCCTGTACGGCGGCGTCGACTACGTGAAGCACTACGTCGACAACGCCACCCGGCGCGACTACCAGGCCGGCTCGACCTTCAAGGCGATCGCACTGGCCGCCGCCTTCGAGAACGACGCCAAGACCCAGGACGGCCGCACCGTCACCTCGCGCACGGTCTACGACGGCACCAGCGGCCGGAAGGTCCGCGGCGGCAAGGGCACCCCGTACGCCCCACCGAACGAGGGCGACAAGAGCTACGGCCAGATCACCCTCCAACAGGCCACCGACTGGTCGGTCAACTCGGCGTTCGCCCAGCTCGCGCAGGACACCGGGCTCCAGAAGGTCAAGGACACCGCCATCGCGCTGGGCCTGCCCGGCAACACCCCGGGCCTCGACCCGGTGCCGTCCATCCCGCTGGGCGCGGCCACCCCGAGCGTGCTCGACATGGCGGGCGTGTACGCCACGCTGGACAACGGCGGCAAGCAGATCACGCCGTGGCTGGTGCAGTCGGTGGATCGCGAGGGCGAGAACGTCGCGCTGCCCGCGCACAAGACCACCCAGGCGATCAGCGAGGAGACCGCCGACGAGGTCACCTCGATGCTCCAGGGCGTGGTGAGCGACCCGGGCGGCACCGGCTGGCGGGCGAAGGCGCTGGGCCGCCCGGTGGCGGGCAAGACCGGCACCACCGACGACCAGAAGTCGGTCTGGTTCGTGGGCTACACCCCCGAGCTGGTCACCTCGGTCGCCCTGTTCGGCCAGGACCCGGGCACCGGCGCCCAGGTCAGCCTGAGCGGCGTCGGCGGCATCGACGGCGCGGCGGGCGGCCAGTACCCGGCCCAGATCTGGACCGGCTACATGAAGGCCGCGCTCAAGGGCCAGCCGGTCGCCGACTTCCCGACCCCGGCCGGCGGCGACTCCTCGGGTGCCACCGACCTGCCGACCGCCCCGAGCACGCCGAGCGGCACCCCGTCGACGGGTGCCCCCACCGGCGCGCCGAGCACCGGCCCCACCGCGACGCCGGGCGACGGCTCCGGCTCGACCCCGTCGGGCGGCACCGACGGCGGCGCGACCACCGCGCCGACGGCCCCGCCGACCACGCAGCCGACCACCCAGCCCACCAGGCCGCCGCGGCCCACCCCGAAGCCGACGCCGACCACCGAGCCGACCACGGCCCCGACCACGCAGCCGACCGGCCAGCCCACGGGCGGGACGGACGCGCTCGCGGGGGCGGGCGCCTCGTCCGGCTCCGGGGGCTGACGGGTCCGGGCTGTTCCAGGGGGGACGGCGTTGCAGGGTGAGTGCGCCATTCCGCACAGGTACGGGCAGGACCGAATGACGGAATGGCGCCTTACCCGATCATTCGTATGACTGTCACAATGCGGCGGTGCACAGATCAACGGCCTCTCCCACGCGCCCTTCGGGCCGAACCCTCGGACTCGGCCTGGCGCTGGTCTCCGCCGTCGCCTTCGGCGGCTCCGGCACCGCGGCCAAACCGCTGATAGAGGCCGGGCTCTCCCCGCTGCACGTGGTGTGGCTCCGGGTCACCGGGGCGGCGGTGGGGCTCCTCCCGGTGGCCTACCGGCACCGGCACGCCGTCCTGCGCCGCCCCGGCCTGCTGCTCGGCTTCGGCCTGCTCGCCGTGGCGGGCGTCCAGGCCTGCTACTTCGCGGCGATCTCCCGCATCCCGGTCGGCGTCGCCCTGCTCATCGAGTACCTCGGGCCGCCACTGCTGATCGGCTACGTGAAGTTCGTCCAGCGCAAGCCGATCACCCGCGGCGCGGCCGTCGGCGCCGGCGTCGCGGTGGCCGGGCTGGCCTGCGTGGTCGAGGTCTGGAACGGCCTGAGCTTCGATGCGCTGGGCGTGCTGTTCGCCCTCGGCGCGGCCGTCTGCCAGGTCGGCTACTTCGTGCTCGCCGACGCCGGCCGGCACGGCGACCGCCCGGTCGACCCGCTCGCCGTCAGCGCGTTCGGGCTGCTCGTCGGCGCGGTGCTGCTCACCGCCCTCACCCGGCCGTGGCAGGCCGACTGGAGCCGGCTCGGCGGGTCGGTGGTGATGAACGGGCACACCCTGCCCGCGTTCCTCCCGGCCGCGTGGATGGTGCTGATCGCGACCGTGCTCGCCTACCTGACCGGCGTGATCTCGGTCGGCTACCTCTCGCCGCCGGTCGCCGGGGTGGTCGCCAACCTGGAGGCCGTGGTCGCCACCGTGACGGCCTGGGTGCTGCTCGGCGAGCACCTCGGGCTGCCGCAGATCGCGGGCGGCCTGCTGGTGCTGGCCGGCGCCTTCGCGGCGCAGGCCAGCAAGCCGGCGGAGGCGGGTTCAGGTTCGGGCGCCTCGGACTCGGGTGGGGGCGCTTCGGGCGCGAATTCGGGTTCGGGGGCCGAGGGGCCTGGGGCCGCCGACCGGGTGGCCGCCGAGCCCGGGGTCAGCGGCCGGTCCAGCCGAACCAGTCGAGGTGATTGAGCGGCCAGACGACGGCCGACACCGGGCCGACCACGTTGTCCACCGGCACGGCGCCGCCACCCGGGCCGTGCTGGTGGTAGCGGGAGTCCGCGGAGTCGCTGCGGTGGTCGCCCTCGACCCAGACGTAGCCCGAGGGCACCTTCACCGGCCCGAAGTCCAGCCCCGCGCAGGAGTCGTCCCCGGGGTGCAGGTACGGCTCGTCGACCTTCCGCCCGTCGACGGTCAGCGTGGTGCCCTCGCACTGCACGGTCTGGCCGCCGGTCGCGATGACCCGCTTGACCAGGTAGTTGTCGTCCTTCGGCGGCACCAGGCCGACGAAGCTGAGCGCCGAGCTCACGGCGTTGGTGACCGGGTTCGGGTCGGTGGGCTGCGGCGGCAGCCAGCCCCCCGGGTCCTTGAACACCACGGGCTGCCCCGGCTCCGGCTCCCAGCCGGTCAGCGGCGCCAGCTTGTTCACGCCGACCCGGTCGCCGATCCGCAGGGTGTTCTCCATCGAGCCGGACGGGATGGTGAACACCTGGAACAAGCAGGTCTTGATCAGCAGCGCGACCACCAGGCCGACCGCCGCCATCACCGGCAGCTCGATCCACCACGGCCGGGGACGCCGGCCCGGGCGGCGGGCCTTGCGACCGCGCGAACCGCGCGCCCGGCGACGGGCCTCGGCGCGGCCGCCGGACACCCCGTGGGCGTTCGACGCGGAGCCGCTGGGGGCTCCGGCCCCGCTGGGCGTTTCGGGCAGGTTCACCGCCATCGTCGCTGCTCCACCTCTCCGGCTGGGGAAATCTGCACGCTACGCCAACCGTGGAGCCTGACGAAATCGGTCATTTAGCCGCCCCCGACATCGACCCCCGACAGCGGCCTCCGACAACGGCCGGCGTCACCGGGGTGTCCCGGGGGCCGCTCGGGATTGCTCGGGGTTGCTCGGGCCGCTCGGGGCGCTCGGGGCGCGTCCCGGTTGCCCGGGGCCCGGCGTTCGGGCCGCGGCCCCTGAGCCTCAGGCGCGGGCGATGGCCTCGTGGTGGCGGATGACCTCGGCGATGATGAAGTTCAGGAACTTCTCCGCGAAGACCGGGTCCAGCTTCGCCCCCGCCGCCAGCTCCCGCAGCCGCTTGATCTGGTCCCGCTCGCGCGCCGGGTCGGCCGGCGGCAGCTTGTGCTCGGCCTTGAGCCGGCCGACCCGCTGGGTCGCCTTGAAGCGCTCGGCCAGCATGTGGACCACCGCGGCGTCGATGTTGTCGATGCTCTCGCGCAGGCTGGTCAGCTCGGCCCGTACGGCGTCGTCGATCCCCTCGGGCAGGCCGGCGGCGGGGGTCGTGGGGTGGTCCGTCATCGGGGCGGCTCCCGGTGTCTGCGGTGGGCGCCCGACCGTACGGCGGCCGGGCTCGGGCCCGGGCAAATCTAACAGGGCCCCCGTTCCCGTCCCGCACCGTCGGACGGAACGTCCACGATCCGGACAGCGGGTCGGCCCCGGCGGACGGCACCGCGCTCCGTCCGACCGCCGCGGCGTGACGCACCCGACTGGGGAGGGCCGCTACCCGTAGGCTGGGGCGTGCATGACCGGACGTGACCTCTCGAACACTCCCCCTCAGCACTGGAGGAACCGATCGTGGCAACCACTCGCACCGCCACCACCGCGTGGGAGGGCAACCTCCTCGACGGAAAGGGCCTGGTGAACTTCGCCTCCTCCGGGATCGGCGAGTACCCCGTCTCCTGGCCGGCCCGCGCCGAGGCGCCCAACGGCAAGACCAGCCCCGAGGAACTCATCGCGGCCGCCCACTCCGCCTGCTTCTCGATGGCCCTCTCGCACGGCCTGACCGGCGCCGGCAACCCGCCCACCAAGCTGGAGACCCGGGCCGACGTGACCTTCCAGCCCGGCACCGGCATCACCGGCATCCACCTGACCGTCGTCGGCGAGGTCCCCGGGCTGGACGAGGCCGGCTTCGTGAAGGCCGCCGAGGACGCCAAGGCCAACTGCCCGGTCAGCCAGGCCCTGGCCGGCACCACGATCACCCTCACGGCCTCGCTGGCCTGAGCCACCCCTTTTCCCCTCCTTTCAGCCACCCCTTCCGGATCCCTCCGCCCCTCGGCTCCCGGCCCGCTCCGCTCCACTTCCAGCGCGCGACCGGCGCCCGAGGGGCGCGGCTTCGGCGCACGCGCCCCTGGTGCACGTCATGTGATGTGCACCAGGGGCGTCTGCACGTACCGCCATTCATGATCACAAAGCGGGCGAATCACCCTGCCGGCGGTCACCGCGCGTTGCCGTCGCGGCCTATGATCGGCCGCAGCGCCCTGTCCTTCAGGCGGGTCCCCGCGCGCCGGCGCCCCACGACGGGCGTCCCCGCGGCGGGCCGACTCCGAGGACCACGACAGAGTGCGGAGCCGACCGCCGGGTCCCGACTGGCCGGCCGGACCATCGTCAAGCGTCAGCAGCGGACGGGAGCATGCCGTGCCGGGCCAGAACGAGGGGGCCGACGCACACCACCCGGGCGTGCGGCACGAGGAATCACCGCGTCACCGCCACCTCGCCTCGCCGGTCCTGGAACCGGTCGCCGGATCCGCCACCGGGCCGGGCACCGGACCGGCCGCGGGGGCCGTCACCGCCCTCGGCGCCTGCGGGACGCTGGCGGAGCCGGAACTGCTGCTCTGCCCGACCTGTTCGGCCCCGCTCACCGGCGACGTCCACCGGGACCGGGACCGGGACCGGGACCTCACCGGCGGCGCCGGCACGGGGGACGGCGGCACCGGCCGGGAGGGCCTCGGCGCCGACCGGCTGCTGGCCGCGCTGCGGGCCAGCGAGTCCCGGTTCCGGGCCGCCTTCTGCGACGCCGTCATCGGCATGGCCCTGATCGATGCCGAGGACCGGATCATCGAGGTCAACCCCGCCTTCGCCACCCTGATCGGACGGGGCGTCGGCGACCTGGTCCGCACCCACCTGCACGAGATCATCGACCCGGAGGGCATGCCCGACCGGCTCTTCTCCGAACTCGTCCACGGCGAGCGGGAACGGTTCCGCGTGGAGAAGCAGCTCAAGCACCGCGAGGGCCACACCGTCTGGAGCAAGGTCACCGTCTCGCTGATCCGGGACGGCGCCGGGGCCCCGCTCTACACCCTCGCGCTGGTGGAGGACATCACCGAGCAGCGCCGGCTCGGCGACCGGCTGGAGTACCAGGCCCTGCACGACCCGCTGACCCGGCTGCCCAACCGCGCCTACTTCTTCGAGCGGCTCGACGCCGCCTGCCTCGCCCGGGCCGAGGACCCGGGCCCGGCCGCGGCCCCGGACGAACGCCGGGTGGGGGTCTGCTACCTGGACCTCGACGGCTTCGCGGCGATCAACGAGGCGCTCGGCCACCACATCGGCGACCAGCTGCTGATCGCCGTCGCCACCCGGCTGCGGCGCGGGTTCGACGGACACGACACCCACCTGGTGGCCCGGATGGGCGGCGACGAGTTCGCCGTCCTGGTCACCGACAGCCTGGGCAGCGAGCAGCTGACCGAGCTGGCCGCCCGGATCCTGGAGGTGCTGGAACGTCCCTTCGACATCGCCGGGCACCGGCTGGTGATCACCGCCAGCGTGGGCGTGGTCGAGCGGTCCGTGCACGAGACCACCCCGACCGACCTGGTCAAGGACGCCGACGCCACGCTCTACTGGTCCAAGGCCGACGGCCGCGCCCGCTGGACCCTCTACGACCCGGACCGCGGCGCCCACCAGCTCACCCGGCAGCTGCTCGCCACCGCGCTGCGCCCGGCCCTGGAGCGCGGCGAGTTCACCATCGAGTACCAGCCGCTGGTCGGCCTGGCCGACGGCACCGTGCACGGCGCGGAGGCGCTGGTCCGCTGGCGCCACCCCCGCTACGGGACGCTCTCCCCGGACCGCTTCATCCCGCTCGCCGAGGAGACCGGCGCGATCGTGCCGCTCGGGACCTGGGTCCTGGAGGAGTCCTGCCGGCAGGCCCGGCAATGGCTCACCGAGTTCCCCGAGACCGAGACCTTCGTGAGCGTCAACCTGGCCGCCCGCCAGATCTGGGACTCCGACATCGTCGCCGACGTCGCCCGGGCCCTCGAACGCACCGGCCTGCCGGCCCGGCTGCTCCAGCTGGAGATCACCGAGAGCGCCCTGCTCGGCCCCGGCGGCCGGCCCCTCCAGGCCCTCCAGGCGCTCGCCGACATGGGCGTGCGGATCGCGATCGACGACTTCGGCACCGGCTACTCCAACCTCGCCTACCTCTCCCGGCTGCCGGTGCACGTGCTCAAGCTGGACGGCACCTTCATCGAGGGCTTCCGCGAGCCCGCCCCGGCGGACCGGCCCGGCCGGCCGGAACTCGGCTCCCGCCGCAGCGACGCGGACGAGCAGATCGTCGGCGCGATGGTGCAGCTCGCCCACACCCTCGGCCTGACCGTCACCGCCGAGGGCATCGAGAGCGCCGCCCAGGCCGAGCGCCTGCGGCTGACCGGCTGCGACACCGCCCAGGGCTGGTACTTCGCCCGCCCGGGCGAGGCCGAGCTGGTCGCGGCCATACTCCGCGAGGGCCGCCCCGCCCTGGACGGCGGTAGCCGCCGGGGCTGAGGCGGGGCGGCACAGGGCGGGAGCGGCGGCGGGGCGGGGCGGAAGCAGCGGCGGGCGGGGCGCGCCGTCGGCGTCGAGCCCTCGTCAGGTCGCCGCCGGACGGCCGTCGTTCAGGTCTCCGTTCACGCCGCCGGTCACGCCGCCTCTCCGTTCACGCCGCGGTTCAGGCCACCTCTCTGTTCATGCTGCGGTTCAGGCCGCCGCCGTCAGGCCGTACGCCTCGGCGATCAGGCCGTACGAACGGAGTCGGGCCTCGTGGCCGTGGATGTGCGAGGTGACCATCAGCTCGTCCACGCCGGTCCGCTTGCGCAGCGCCTCCAGCCCGTCGGCGACCCGGCCCGGGTCGCCGAGCACGACGTTGTCGAGCCAGCTGTCGATGAAGTCCGCCTCGACCGGGCTGTACGGGTACTGCTCGGCCTCCTCCGGGGTGGGGATCGGGCCGGGGTTGCCGCGCCGCAGGCGGAGCATGCCGAGGGCCGCGGAACGGGCGAGGCGCCGGGCCGAGGGCTCGTCGTCGGCGGCGACCGCGCTCACGCCGATCAGCGAGTACGGCTCGGCGAGCACGGCGGAGGGGCGGAAGGACGACCGGTAGAGGTCCAGCGCCGGGATGGTGTTGGCGCTGCTGAAGTGGTGGGCGAAGGCGAACGGGAGGCCGAGGCGGCCGGCCAGCTGGGCGCTGAAGCCGGAGGAGCCGAGCAGCCAGACCGGCGGCCGGCCCTCGCCCTTGGGGACGGCGGTCAGCCGGGCGTACGGGTGGCCGTCCGGGAAGTCGCCGTCGAGGAAGTGGGTCAGCTCGGCGAGCTGCTGCGGGAAGTCGTCCGCACCCTCGGTGAGGCCGCGGCGCAGCGCCCGGGCGGTGGCCTGGTCGGTGCCGGGGGCGCGGCCGAGTCCGAGGTCGATCCGCCCCGGGTGCAGGGCCTCCAGCAGGCCGAACTGCTCGGCGATGGCCAGCGGGGCGTGGTTGGGGAGCATGACGCCGCCGGAGCCGAGCCGCAGCGTCGTGGTGTTGGCCCCGAGGTGGGCGAGCAGGACGGCGGGGGTGGAGCTGGCCACGCCGGGCATGCCGTGGTGCTCGGCCACCCAGAAGCGGTGGTAGCCCCACTGCTCGGCCCGGCGGGCCAGCTCGGTGGTGGCGGCGAGGGCCTCGGCGGGGGTGTGGCCGACGCCGACGGTGGCCAGGTCGAGGATCGAGAGCGGAGCGGGTGCCGTTCCTCGGGCCGCGCCCCGGATCGCCGCGCCGGCCGTCGGCCCGGTCCCGTGCTCCTGCTGGTCCTCGGTGGTCATCCCGTCCGCCCTCCTGGCTGCCGTCCTTGGGCCGGCCCGTCGTGGGTGACCGCGCGGACCCGGGTGGTCCGGCGGTCGCTGTCGCCGACCGGGGTCAACCACGGCCGGGTGCTCGCTGTTCCCGGCTCCGGGGTGTCGTCCGGCCAGGGCCGGGTGGGTTTCGGCCATTCCGCACGGAAGTCCGACCGGACGTCCGGTTGACGCAGAGCCAGCGGGCGAACACGGCTGGCGACTTCCCGCCAGCGCCGGAAGTCGCCAGCGCCAGGCCTCGCGACCGGAGGCCGACGTCCGGCAGGCTGGGCCCCAGGAGTGGATCGCCGGAGCGGGGATCCGCACTCCACCAGCAAGATCGTCGGGCTGGACCAGCACCGGACGATCACTGCGAGCCCTCGGCGCGGCACCCCGCCCCGGGGGCTCGTTCCAGTTCCGGCACCCCTCCGCCGCCCCTCCGCCGCCGGGACGGCCCGCCGGGCGTCCGGCCCGGTCGCACGGTTCGCCGCCCCGGGGCGCGGCCGGAATCGGCGGCCGTGATCCGTGCCATACCGGGGTGCTTCATGGCATGAAAGGTCGAGGCGCTAGCGTTGACCCCTGCAGCCACCTGCTCTTCCGGGAGGCTTGGAGGGAGTAAGGGCCTTGGACTTCGTGGCGGCGATCGGATCCTCGTGGATCTGCGCGCTGGCGCTTGCCGCCGTGCTCGGGGACGCCCTCCTTCCGTTCATCCCCAGCGGGACACTGGTCATCCTGGCCGTGCTCAAGACCTCGCAGATCGACGGCGCCCCCCTGATGCTCGGGCTGGGCGTGGCCGTGGCCTCCTTCCTGGGCGACCTCCTGCTGCTCAACCTGGCCCGGCGCGGCGCCCCGCTGCTGCACCGCCGACTCGCCCGGCGCCCGAAACTCGCGGCCAGCGTGACCCGGGTCCAGCAGGCCCTGGTCGAACGCCCGCACGGTGCGGCCGCCGCGATGGTGGTGATCGCACGGTTCGTCCCGGCCGGGCGGACCGTCCTCGACCTGGCCATCGGCCACTCCCCCGCCCACCCGCACCGGTTCCTGCACTGGTCGGCACTGGCGGCACTGGTCTGGGCCGCCTACATCGTCACGCTGGGCTGGCTGAACAGCCACTGGTTCAACACCGCCTGGCTGAGCCTCGTGGTCTCCTGCGCGGCGGCCACCGTCATCAGCACCGCGATCGCACGCATGGTGCGCCGCACCCGGCGGCTCGCCGCGCTCTGACGGTCCGCCCGCCGACCGCTCCCGGCCGTCCGGCTCCTTCACTCTTCCTTCGGCCGGCCCGCTCCGACCGGAGCACCCCCTCGGCGGGCTTCGGGCCGCCCGGCCCGGCAAGGGGCAAAGGTTTTCCCAAAAGGGCGACCAACCGGGCCGAACGCTGACGAACTCCACCGGGAAGCGGACCGCCCGGCGGTACCGTACTGACCGGGCCGCACGGGGTGGAGAGCGTCACAGGACGGCAACAGTCGACGCGTTCCCGCAGCCCAGCCGGATGCGCCCGGCGTGTTGAGAGTCGTCAGCGCTCGACGGCCTTGGTGACTGCTTCGGCGACATGACATGCTAACGGCGGAATACTCATCAATTGCCCGATTTGACCGGTGCGGCTGCGGGCCGCCCTCACCACCGGCATCGGCACCCAGGGGAGACCATGACCAGCATCTCGCGCAGGACGGTGCTCAGTGCGACCGCTGCGACCGCGGCCCTCGGCGCGGTCGCAGCCTGCTCCAGCGGCGGATCCGGTTCGGGCCAGACGGCCTCCGCCTCCCCCGGTTCCGGCGGCACGAACACTCCCCAGGGCGGCACCGGCGACCCCACCCAGGCGGTGGTGCCCAAGGGCACCCCGATCGGCGACGGCTCCAACGCGGACACCGGCCCGCAGCCGAACCAGCCCAAGCCCGAGAAGCTCAAGCCGGGCGAGCGGCCGCCGCAGTTCGTGGTCTTCTCCTGGGACGGTGCCGGCGGCACCGAGGACGGCCAGTTCCCCCGCTTCCTGAAGCTGGCGGAGCAGCACAAGGCCGCGATGACCTTCTTCCTCTCCGGCATCTACGCCCTGCCCAAGGGCAAGGCCGACCTGTACCACCCGCCGAAGCACTCGGTCGGCGCCTCCGACATCCCGTACCTGTCGGACGGCGCGGTGAAGAGCACGCTCAAGCTCATCAGCCAGGCCTGGCTGGCCGGGCACGAGATCGGCACCCACTTCAACGGGCACTTCTGCTCCAGCCGTCCGGACAAGAACGGCGTCAACGTGTGGACCCCGGAGGACTGGCAGAGCGAGATCGACCAGGCGATCGGCTTCGTCACCCAGTGGCGGACCAACACCGGCTTCACCGACGTCGACCCGCTCCCCTTCGACTACAAGAAGGAGCTCATCGGCGGCCGCACCCCGTGCCTGGAGGGCCAGAAGGCGCTGCTGCCGACCGTCGCCAAGCTGGGCTGGAAGTACGACGCCAGCTCCTCGGGCGGCCTGCAGATATGGCCGCAGAAGGTGCAGGACGGCAAGGTCTGGGACTTCCCGCTGCAGTCCATCCCGTTCCCGGGGCACACCTTCCAGGTCCTGTCGATGGACTACAACATCCTGGCCAACCAGTCCAAGGGCAGCACCAAGGGCGATCCGGCCATGTACGGCGAGTGGCGCACCCAGGCCGCGAACTCCTACCTGGCGGGCTTCGAGCGCGCGTACAACAGCAACCGCGCGCCGTTCTTCATCGGCAACCACTTCGAGCAGTGGAACGGCGGCATCTACATGGACGCCGTCGAGGAGACCCTCAAGGCCATCGTGGGCAAGCCCGAGGTCCGGCTGGTCTCCTTCAAGCAGCTGGTCGAGTGGCTGGAGGTGCAGGACCAGTCCACCCTGCGCAAGCTGCGCTCGCTCAACGTCGGCCAGGCGCCGGCGGGCGGCTGGGAGAGCTTCCTCGGCACGGCCGGCTGACGCACCGGGCCGGCGCCCGGGGGCCGACCGGCCGACGGGCGGGAGACGAAACACCGGCACCGGCTGGCGGCACCGATATCAGCGCCCGCCGGCACCGGCCTGCGGGGCTCGAACCCCGCAGGCCGCGGTGGTCCCGGTCGGCTCCGGGCCGGTCGGCTACCCGGCGGTGGGGGCGTCCGCCAGCAGGATGCGGACGATGCGGTCCGCCCCGGCCTCGCCCCAGAGGATCGAGTAGTGGTTGGTGTCCGGCACCGGCGCGGCGGGCACCTTCTCCGGGTCCAGCCCGGCCAGCCCGATCCGCCCGTGGTCGTAGAGGCCCTGCGGCTCGTCGAGCAGTCCGCGCTCGGCCCAGAGCAGGTCGGCCGGGCAGGGCAATCGGTGCACGGCGGCGGCCGCCTCCTCGTCCAGCAGGACCTGGCCACCGTCGGTCTGCACGGCCTCCAGGACGCAGGAGGAGCGCAGTTCGGGCTCCGTGCCGACGAGGTCGCGCTGGGTGTAGGCGTCGATCCCCTCGGTCCACTCGCCGGCGAAGGCGGGGTGCCCGCGCCAGAACTCCCGGTAGGCCTCCCGGTCCGGGAAGGTCGTGGACAGCCGGGCCAGCGCGGGGCCGAGCACCGCGGCCAGGGCGTCCTCCTCGCGAACGCCGTGCGGCAGTGGGAAGGTCACCGCCCCGTCGACCAGCAGGACGCGGCGGACCAGGTCGGGGTGCCGGACGGCGGCCAGGGCGGTGACCCAGGCCCCCATCGAGTGGCCGACCACCGTGACGGGCCCCGAGCCGAGGGCGCCGATCAGCGCGGCCACGTCGTCGGCGTGCCGGGCCAGCCCGTACGGCCCGGCGACCGAGCGGCTGGCGCCGCGGGCGCGCAGGTCGGGCGCGAGCAGGGTGACGCGGCCGGCGAGCCGGCGGGCGACCTCGTACCAGGCGAGGCCGTTGGCGGTGATGCCGTGCACCGCCACGACCGTCGGCGCCTGCGGGTCCTCGGCGGGCCAGCGCAGGACAGCCAAGTCCCCACCGGGCACGGGGACGGTCAACTCCTCGGGCTTCAGCGGCGACTGGCTCACGCGGGGGTACCTCCGGTGGGGTGGGCAGCTCCGAGGCCGGCCGGCGCCGGAGCAGAACGGGCGGATCGGGCGGCGCGGATGCGGGCAGGCAGTCTAGCCAGCCCGCCGGGCAGCAGGTAGACCACGGCGACGAACAGGGCGCCCAGCAGGAACAGGGGCTGGGAGAGCGGCACGCGCAGCACCGCCGGCAGGTCGGCGACGGTCGACGAGTTGGCGAGGTCGCCGAGCCGGTGGCTCGCCCAGGTGTACAGGACACCGCCGAGCAGCGGGCCCCAGCGGCTGCCGGAGCCGCCGAGGACGACCATGACCAGGAGCGCGAGCGTGGCGTCCGAGGTGGCGGCCTGCGGGGTGGCGCCCCCGGTCAGCAGCAGGTAGACCACCCCGCCCAGCCCGGCGAGCCCGCCGGCCAGCACGAAGGCGACCAGCTTGTAGCCGTACGGCCGCAGGCCGAGCACCTCGACCCGGCGCTCGTTCTCCTTGATGCCCTCCCAGACCCGGCCCATCGGCGACGTGACGGCCCAGTGGACCGCGGCGACCGTCAGCACCAGGTAGCCGACGGCGATCCAGTAGAGGTTGGCGGTGTTCTCGATCCCGAGCAGGCCGGAGGGCAGCAGGTCGGCCGGGGCGGAGCGGCCCTCCTCGCCACCGGTGACGCCACCGGGGTTGCGCTGGACGAGGATCGAGCCGGCCTGGGCGAAGGCGAGGGTGACCATGGAGAAGCCGATGCCGGTGACGCGCAGGCTGACCGAGCCGAGCAGCAGGGCCAGCAGCACGGAGCTGGCGACGCCGAACACCGCGGCGGCGGCGAACGGCAGTCGCAGCTCCAGCATGCCGAGGTCGGTGGCGTAGAGGCCGGTCGCGAAGTAGAGCGCGTGGCCGAAGGAGAGCAGTCCGGTCCGGCCGAGCAGGAGGTCGTAACCGGTGGCGAGGGCCCCGTAGAGCAGGCACAGGGCGAGCAGTTGGAGGCTTCCGGGGCTGCCGAGCGGGCCGTCGAGCAGTCCCGGGACGGGAAGCGCACTGTATGGGGCGACAAGGAGCGTGATCAGCAGAGCGATCGGCCACCAGCGTAGCGCTCTGTGCACGACTGTCCAGCGATGAGTGACTGAATCACCTGTTCGAGGGATGGCGCCGGGCCCGGCCCTGTGTTCACAATGGGTCTCGGCAAGGCCGGTGTCAGTCCCCCTTGCCACAGTTGCGGTGTCGGCGGAGCTGGTGTCAGTCCCCTCTGCTGACATGGTGGTCACGGCAGGGCTGGTGTCAGTCCCCCCTGTCGGAGCGGCGGCGCTGCGGTCGGCCGCGGGGCCACCGGTGCTCGTGATCGGTGTTTCGGCGCTCACGCGAGCCTCCCGGTGAGTCCACGGGGTCGGACGAGAAGCAGCACGGCGAGCAGGACGACGACCGAGAGGTCGCCGAGCCCGGCACCGGTGTAGTAGTTGGCGAACTGCTGGACGAGGCCGACACCCACCGAGGCGACGGCGGCTCCGGTCACGGAGCCCATGCCGCCCATGACCACGACGACGAAGGCGAAGATGAGCAGGCCGGTCCCCTGGCCGGGGTTGACCGAACCGAAGTAGAGGCCGCCGAGGGCGCCGCCGAGCGCGGCGGCCGCCCCACCGAGGGCGAAGACGAGGGTGAACGCCCTCCGGACGTCGATGCCGAGCGCCGTGACCATCGCCCGGTCCTCGACGCCGGCCCGGACGATCAGCCCGTAGCGGGTACGGGCGAGGAACAACCGAAGAGCGAGCAGCAACAGTGCGGCGGCGGCCACCAGCACGAAGCGGTTGACCGGGACGGTCGCACCGAGCACGTGCCAGGTGCCGGACAGCAGGTCCGGCTGGGGGAAGGGGCGGGAGTCCGCGCCCCAGATCCCCATCAGCAGGGCGGGTACGGCCAGCCCGACCCCGACGGTGGCGAGGATCTGGTCGCGCGGGCGGCTGTACAGCGGCCGGATCAGGAAGAGCTCCAGCAGGACGGCGGCGGCCGTCCCGACCAGGGTGCCGAACGGCACCGCGAGCCAGAAGGAGAAACCGGCCTCGACGCCGGCCCACCAGGTGGCATAGGCGCCGATGGAGAGCAGGGCGCCGTGCGCGAAGTTGAGCACGTCCATCAGACCGAAGATCAGCGACAGACCGGAGGCGACCAGGAAGTACAGCGCACCGAGACCGAGCCCGGTACAGAAAAGGAGGACGACGGTGTCCATCAGGGCTTCACCTCGGCGGTGACGACGGAAGTGGCCGGGGAGGCGGCGGGTCGGGGCCCGCCGGCGAGCGGGTGGCGGGAGCCGACGCCGAGCAGGCGGCGGGCGGCCTCCTCGTCGGCCAACAGCTCGGCGGTGTCCCCGCGGTGGGCGGTCCGGCCGTCGGCCAGGACGGCGCAGGTGCCGGCCAGCCGGCGGACGAGGGCGAGGTTCTGCTCGACCAGCAGGACGGGCACGGCCTCGGCCGCACGCGCCAGCACCTCGGCCACCTCGGCGACGATCTTCGGAGCCAGGCCCTTGGTGGGCTCGTCGGCGATGATCAACCGGTTGCGGTTGAGCAGCGTCCGGCCGATCGCCACCATCTGCTGCTGGCCCCCGGAGAGCGTCCCGGCCAACTGTCCGGCACGCTGCTTGAGTTCGGGGAAGAGCTCGTGGACGAGCGCGTAGTTCGGCTCGCCGGCCTCGGCCCCGTCCCCGGCGGCGCGCTCGGCGAGGCGGAGGTTCTCGGCGACCGTCAGGCCGGCGAAGATCCCCCGGTCCTCGGGTGCGTACCCGATGCCGCGACGAACGACCAGATGCGTGGGAAGGGAGGAGAGTTCGGTACCGGAGAGCCGGATGCTCCCGGTGCGTGGGACCAGGCCCATGACGGCCTTGACGGTGGTGGTCTTACCGGCGCCGTTGCGGCCCAGGAGGGCGGTCACCCCGGCGGGGGCCACGTCGAAGTCCACGCCGTGCAGGATGTGCAGCCCGTCGATGACCACCCGCAGATCGCGGACGGAGAGGAGGGGGTCGACAGCGGACGACGGCGAGGAGGCGGAGTGCGCCGAAGAAGCGGGGCGCTGAGCGGAGAACGGAGAGGAGGTCACAACGCCTCACCCAGGTAGGCCTGTTGCACGGTCGGGTCGGCCATCACGGCCTCGGGGGTGTCCAGGGCGAGCAGGGTGCCGTGGTGCATCACCGCCAGCCGGTCGGCCAGGCCGAGCAGGACGTCCATGTGGTGCTCGACCATCAGGACGGTCCGGCCCAGGTCACGGTGCACGGAACGGATCAGCTCGGTGAGGGCGGGCACCTCCTCCGCACTGACACCGGCCATCGGCTCGTCCAGCAGGATCAGCCGGGGCTCGGAGACCAGCAGGACGGCCAGCTCCAGCTTGCGCTTCTCCCCGTGCGAGAGCGCACTGGCCAGGGTGTCCGCGCGGTGGGCGAGATCGGTGCGTTCCAGGATGTCGGCCAACTGCTGCTCGTAGCGGTCGGCGCGGCGCCAGAGCCGGTACGAGGCACGCGGCCCGGCCGCCGCCTGGGCGGCCAGGCGGACATGGTCGGCGACCGTCATCCCCGGCCAGAGGGAGGAGGTCTGGAAGGTACGGCCGAGCCCGCGGCGGGCCCTGGCGTGCACCGCCTCGGCGGTGATATCGGCGCCGTCGAGGTGGAGGCTGCCGTGGGTCGCCGGGTAGATGCCCGAGATCAGGTTGAAGAGGGAGGTCTTGCCGGCGCCGTTGGGCCCGATGAAGGCGATGAACTCGCCCTCGCCGACCGAGAAGGAGACGTCCTCGACGATCGGCACACCGCGGACGGCCCAGCCGAGCCCGTCCAACCGCAGCACCGGAGAGGAGGACGAAGAGGGCGCGGAGGCAGAGGAAGGAGTGGAGCGATTGGAAGGAGCGGAGTCGGTACAGGCGGACATCGGGGTCAGCCCGCCATCGGGGTGACCGGGGGCGCCGCCTCGTCCGCGGTCAGGGTCTTCTCCACCGAGGGCTTGGCGGCGGCACCGTTACCGGTCAGCCGCACCTGGAACATCGGCTGGAGCAGGGCGTGGTCCTCGGCGCGGACCGTGGTCCTCCCCTTCACCCCGTCGAAGCTCCAGCCCTCCAGGACCTTGACCAGGGCCGAAGTGTCCTCGGCGGAGCCGTGGTTGGACTCGACGGCGTGCACGATCATCTGGGCGGCGGTGAAGCCGTCCGGGGTGAAGATGTCCGTCTTCCCTCCGGCGGCGGTGACGGCCTCGGTCATGGCCTTCTCCACCGGGGTGCCGGCGGCACCGTCGAAGTAGTGGTTCAGGAAGGAGATCTTCTCGCCGGCTGGGCCGAACAGCAGGTAGGAGGCGGCCAGGTCGAGGCCGGTGACGACCCTGGTGTCGGCGAACACGTCCTGCTGGCTGAGCGCCGTCCACAGGGCCGAGGCGGTGTCCCCGGCCCAGGCGACGAACAGCAGGTCGGGCTTGGCGGTCTTGGCCTGGGTGGCGAAGGGCGTGAGGTCGGTGGCGCTCGGCGGGGCGAGCACCTGGTCGACGGTCGCCCCCTCGGCACCGAGCACCGCCTTCACGGCGGCCACGTTGGCCTGGCCGAAGGCGTTGTCCTGCGCGAGCACGGTGACCTTCTTCCCCTTGGCGTCACCGACGAACGAGGCTGCGGTCCTGATGTCCTGGTAGGACTGGCGGCCGGAACGGAAGGTGTACTTGTTCAGACCGGTGGCCTTGTCGGCGGCGGCCGGGCCGCTGATGAAGAGCACCTTGTTCTGGGCGGCGATCGGGCCCACCTGGAGGGCCACACCGGAGGCGGTGGAGCCGGCCAGCACCTTGTAGCCCTTGCCGATCAGGTCCTTGGCGGCGGACACCGCCTTGGCCGGGTCACCGGCGTCGTCCTGCTCCTCGAACTCGATCTTGTGCCCGTCGACCGCGCCGGTGCCCTTGGTCGCGTAGCTCAGGCCCGCCTTGAAACCCTCCAGGTACTGCTTGCCGTAGGCGGCCAGCGGTCCGGTCTTGGAGTACACCAGGCCGACCTTGATCGGGCCCTTCGCTCCACCGTCCGCCGCGCTCGTCCCGGCCGTACCGGCCTTGGCGCAGCCCGAGGCGAGCAGGACGCAGGCCGCGAGGGCGGCGAGCTTCCGGGTCGGGCCGCCGGTCAGGGAGTCGCCCAGGCGCGCGCCGGAGCCGGTCCTGGAAGGGGTTGTCGAGCTGCGCATGGTGACCGACTCCTGAGGTGGGGGGTGGATGCGGGAACCGTAGGTGTGCGGTGGGAGCGGCGACATGTGCCCGGTCGACGTATCAGCCCACCGGGATGTGGCCGTGGCCGACATTCCGTCGGCGCACCACCGCCCTCCGGGTGCCCGGATGTGGTGTGCCGACATGGCTCCCTGCCGCCCCATGGGGGTGGCCACCATGGCCTGGCGGCCCCCGCCCGGTGACGGTGGAGGGGCGCGGAGCCCGTCCGGCGGCAGCCACCCCAGCGGCGTGCCCGACCCGGTCCGGCCCAGGCAGGACCCCAGCCCCGCCTGGTACGGCCACGGGCTCCGCGCGGTTCCCGCGCCCGCCGGCCTCCCCTGTCACCTGCCCGCCTGCCTCCCCTGCCACCGCTGTCACCCACCGCTCATCCGTTCCTCCGCGCCACCGCCCCTCCGCGTCTCCACCCGCCACCCGCCACCCACCACCCTCGAACGCCCGCCCGCTCACACCCACCCCCTCCTCCCACCACTCCTCACGAGGTGACCCCTTGGACAAGGTCCTGGACTCCCCCGCCGACGCGGTCGGGGACATCCCCGACGGCGCGGTGCTGGCCGTCGGCGGCTTCGGCCTCTGCGGCATCCCGAGCACGCTGATCGGCGCCCTAGTGGACTCCGGTACCACCGGGCTGCGGGTGGTCTCGAACAACTGCGGGGTGGACGACTGGGGGTTGGGCCTGCTGCTGCGGGCGGGCCGGATCGCCCGGATGACCTCCTCGTACGTCGGGGAGAACAAGGAGTTCGCCCGCCAGTACCTCTCCGGCGAGCTGGAAGTGGAGCTGACCCCCCAGGGCACGCTGGCCGAGCGGCTGCGGGCCGGCGGTGCCGGCATCCCCGCGTTCTTCACCCCGGCCGGGGTCGGCACCCAGGTCGAGGAGGGCGGGCTGCCCTGGCGCTACGCGTCCGACGGCTCGGTGGCCCTGGCCTCCCCGCCGAAGGAGGTCCGGGAGTTCGGCGGCCGCCGGTACCTGCTGGAGGAGGCGATCACGGCGGACTTCGCGCTGGTCCGGGCCGAGGTGGCGGACCGGCACGGCAACTGCGTGTTCCACGCCGCCGCCCGGAACTTCAACCCGCTCTGCGCGGCGGCGGGCCGGATCACCCTGGTCGAGGCGGACCGGATCGTCGAGCCGGGCGAGCTCGCTCCGGACGCCGTGCACCTGCCCGGGGTGTACGTCGACCGGGTGGTGGCCGCCGACCCCCAGGACCGCCGCATCGAGCGCCGGACCGTCCGCCCCGCACTCCAGGAGGCCTGACCCGATGCCCACCGAGACCGCCGCGCCCGCCACCGCACCCACCACCCCCACCGCGCCCGCGCCCGCGCCCGCAGGCCCCACCCCCGCACAGGCCGCCCCCGCACCCACCACCCCCGCCCTCGACCCGCGCAACGCCCTGGCCGCCCGCGCCGCGCGCGAGCTGCGCGACGGCCAGTACGTCAACCTGGGCATCGGCCTGCCGACCCTGATCCCCAACCACCTCCCGCCGGGCGTCGAGGTGGTGTTGCACTCGGAGAACGGCATCCTCGGCGTCGGCCCGTACCCGGAGGAGGGCGCCGAGCACGCCGACCTGATCAACGCCGGGAAGGAGACGGTGACGGTCGCCCCCGGCGCCTCGTACTTCGACTCCGCCTTCTCCTTCGGCATGATCCGGGCCGGGCGGATCGACGTCTCGGTGCTCGGCGCGATGCAGGTGTCGGCCACCGGGGACCTCGCCAACTGGATGATCCCCGGCAAGATGGTCAAGGGCATGGGCGGCGCGATGGACCTGGTGCACGGGGCCCGTCGGCTGATCGTGGTGATGGAGCACACCGCCCGGGACGGCTCGCCGAAGATCGTCGAAGAGCTGTCACTTCCCGCGACCGGACGGGGAGTTGTGGACAGGATCGTCACCGATCTCGCGGTGATCGACGTGACCCCGGAGGGGCTCCGGCTGGTGGAGACGGCGCCGGGCGTGGACGTCGCGGAGGTGCGGGCGGCGACCGGAGCCGCCCTGCTGCCCCCGCGCTGACCGGCCCGGCCCCGCACGGAACGGCCGGATCGCCCGAGGGGCGGTCCGGCCGTTCCGCCGTCTCCGCCCCCTCCCCCACAACCTCCCCCGCAACCTCCTCCCCCCGGCAACCCCCCTCCACCGCACCCGAGTTCCACGGATGCCCTCGGGCCGGAACGAATTCGCCGCAATAGCATCCGTACCCGACGGATTGGCCGGGAACCGCGGCATCTTCATGCTTGGGCGACGACGATCTACCGGATTGCTTGCGATCACCGTTGCGCTCAGGGAGAGTTGAGGAGGCCAAGGATCCCGATGCGCCCGGAGGGGAAGCTGGAAAGTGCATCGGGATCCCGGATTCGAGGCCGCCGTACCGACGTACAACTGAACCGGCCGCACCCGCCGAATGTGCTGGACCACCCGGAAGCCGCCCGAGAACCGCAGTTCACCGGGCCGCGCTCCAACCGATTCCAGCCCACTCCCGCCGGTTCGACCCCGCTCCACCCGGACGGCTCCGAGTCGAGGCAAGCCCACGCAGAAGCCGAGCGAGCCGAAACACGACGCGAACTCCGGGGGGAGTACCCATGACCATGCCGTTCTCACGACGAAAGGGCGTCGGAACGGCCCACGGGCGAGGTTCCGGGCAGCTGGACGAGGCCGCCCTGAGCACCGTCCCCATACCCGAAGCCCCGTACGACTACGGGCACTTCAGCCGCCTCGCGGGCCCGGCGCACGACCCGGACGAGGACGACGACCTCGGCGGCGGCGTCTACTGGCCCGACCCGGCCACGCCGTCCGACCACCCTGCCCCCGACCACCCTGCCCCCGACGGCCCCGCCCCCGACGGACCACGCGGACCACACGGACCAGGCGGACCCCGCGCCCCCTACCGCGTGCGGTACCGCAGCCTGCTGCGCCGCGAGCCGCACCGGATCCGCGCCGCCCTCCTGCTGATGGCCGCCCCCGTGGTGGAGACGGTGCTGCTGGTCTGGCTGCTGCTGCCGGAGCACTGGCCCGAGCGGCTGGACGAGACGAACAGCCTGGTCCTGCTCGGCGACAAGGTGATGATCGGCATCATCGCCGTCGTCGAGCTGTTCCGGCTGGTCAACGTCGTCTCCAACACCCACGCCACGCTGGTCGCCCGCGACCCCGTCCCGGTGACGCCGGAGACCGGCACCCGGGTCGCCTTCCTCACCACCTGCGTGCCCGGCAAGGAGCCGCCGGAGATGGTCCGGGCCACGCTGGCCGCGGCCCGCGCCGTCCGGCACGACGGACCGTACGACGTCTGGCTGCTGGACGAGGGAAACGATCCTGCAATGCAGGCGCTCTGCACCGAGCTGGGCGTACGCCACTTCAGCCGCGTCGGCCGGCCGCACTGGAACCGGCCGAAGGGCCGGTTCCGCACCGGGACCAAGCACGGCAACTACAACGCCTGGCTCCAGGCCCACGGCGACGACTACGAGTTCTGGGTGTCCGTGGACACCGACCACGTTCCGCTGCCGGACTTCTGCGAGCGGATGCTCGGCTACTTCCGCGACCCCGACGTCGCATTCGTGGTCGGCCCCCAGGTGTACGGGAACTACCGCAGCTCCGGTTCGTCCGTCACCAAATTCGCCGAGAGCCAGCAGTACCTCTTCCACGCCCTCATCCAGCGCGCCGGAAACCGTTACGGCGCGCCCATGTTCGTGGGCACCAACAACGCCGTCCGAATCCGCGCGCTCCAGTCGATCGGCGGGTTGTACGACTCCGTCACCGAGGACATGGCGACCGGCCTGGAGTTCCACCGGAGCCGGAACCCGGAGACCGGGGAACGCTGGAAGTCCGTGTACACCCCGGACGTGCTCGCGGTCGGCGAAGGGCCGTCCTCCTGGACCGACTTCTTCTCCCAGCAACTGCGCTGGAGCCGCGGCACCTACGAGACCCTGTCCACCCAGTACTGGCGGGTGCTGTGGCGGCTGTCGCCCGGCCGGCTGCTCAACTACTCGCTGATGGTGGGCTTCTACCCGATGGCGGCGCTCACCTGGCTGCTCGGCGGCCTGTCCAGCGTGCTCTACCTCGGCTTCGGCGCCTCCGGCGTGCACGTCTCCTCGGAGATCTGGATGATGCTCTACAGCGACGCCGCCGCGCTCCAGCTCCTGCTCTACACCTGGAACCGCAAGCACAACGTGAGCCCGCACGAGCCGGCCGGCTCCTCCGGAGTCGCCGGCATGGTGATGTCGGCGCTCTGCGGTCCGGTCTACGCGGCCTCGCTGCTCCAGGCACTGGTGCGCCGCCGCAACCGCTTCGTGGTGACGCCGAAGGGCCGCTCGGCCAGCACCGACCGGCTCGGCACCTTCCGCTTCCACCTGTTCTGGACGCTGGTGTTCGGCGGCGCGATCACCGCCTCCTACGTCACCGGCTACGACCACGCCGCGATGCGCACCTGGGCCTGGATCGCCCTGGCGCTCACCCTCCTGCCGCTCCTGATCAGCGCCGGCGACGCCGTCCGCCGCCGCCGGACCCGGCCCACCGCCACCCTCACCGTCACCGGCGGCCCGACGGCGGCCCCGACGGTCGTCCTGGAGAAGCGCCGCCCGCGCCACGCCCGCGACCCCCGCTCCACCCGCACCGCGCGGCCCGCCGGACCGACCCGGCCCGACCGAACCGCACCCGACCACGCCGGCAGCGGCACGCCCTCCCACTGAACCGCGCCACCCACCGAGCAGCGCCACCCACCCAGCAGCGCCGGAACAGCGCCACCCACCGGCCCGCGCCCAGAACAGCGCCACCCACCGAGCACCCCGCCGAACAACGCTGCCCGCCCCCGACCACCTCCCGAGGGGAGCAACACCACCGTGAAGATCCACAAGGCCGGCCGCACCAAGCGCCTCGCCCTCGGCAGCACCGTCGCGCTGACCGTGGCCGGGATGAACGCACCGGCCGTCCTCGGCTTCGCCTCCGACCAGTACCACCACTACGTGATCAACCGCCCCGAGTACAAGGCCCGGTACGGCCACTGGCAGACCCTGACGCTGCCCGCCGAGTTCCGGGTCAACGCGGTGCACGCCACCCTGCTGCGCACCGGCAAGGTCCTGATCGTGGCCGGCTCCGGCAACGACGAGAAGCAGTTCACCGCCGGCACCTTCAAGAGCCTGCTCTGGGACCCGGCCGCGAACACCTACAAGCTGGTCCCCACCCCGGCCGACATGTTCTGCGGCGGCCACACCTCGCTGCCGGACGGCCGCGTCCTGGTGGCCGGCGGCACCCAGCGCTACGAGAAGCTGGCCGGCGCCGTGAAGAAGGCGGCCGGCGTCATGCGGGTGCGCAACGAGAGCCCGGAGCGCGACCGGACCCTCCCGAAGGGCACCGTCTTCGTCGCCCCGAACGGCCACGAGTACGCCAGCACCGCCCCGGTGACCGTCCCGGCCGCGACCAAGACCGGCTCCGGCAAGCAGACCGTGGTCACCGCCGGCGAGCAGCACGTGTACGTGGAGGCGGTCGGCCCGGGCCCGGAGTACGTCTCCGGCTCCCCCGCCCAGTTCCGGATCAAGGGCCTGAGCGGCACCGACGCCCACAACCTGTACGGGCAGAACGAGAAGCTGACCCTGGACAAGCAGGAGTACCAGGGCATCCGCTCCGCCTTCGAGTTCAACCCGGACACCGAGCTGTACGAGCCGGTCACCGACATGGCCCACGCGCGCTGGTACCCGACGCTGACCGGGCTGGGCGACGGCCGGGTGGTCACCGTCTCCGGGCTGGACGACACCGGGGAGATCCTCAACGGCAACGACAACGAGATCTACGACCCGAGGAGCAAGTCCTGGTCCAAGGGCCCCGACCACTACTTCCCGACCTACCCGGCGATCTTCCTGACCACCTCCGGCAAGCTCTTCTACTCGGGCTCCAACGGCGGCTACGGCCCCGGCGACAAGGGCCGCGAGCCCGGCCTGTGGGACGTGTCGAACGGGGCCTTCCAGCCCGTCCCCGGCCTGCGCGACCCCGGCCTCACCGAGACCTCCTCCTCGGTGCTGCTGCCGCCCGCGCAGGCGCAGCGGGTGATGGTGCTCGGTGGCGGCGGCGTCGGCGAGTCCCCGCTGTCCACGGCCCGCACCGACATCGCAGACCTCTCCTCCGCCGCCCCCGCCTTCACCCCGGGCCCGGACCTGCCGGCCGGCGGCACCCGCTACCTCAACAGCGTGATCCTCCCGGACGACACCGTCTTCACCACCGGCGGCTCCAGCGGCTACCGCGGCCGGGGCGCCAGCGACCTGCTCAAGGCGCAGGTGTACCACCCGGACACCAACAGCTTCAGCACCGCCGCCGAGCCGGCCGTCGGCCGCGACTACCACTCCGAGGCGCTGCTGCTGCCGGACGGCCGGGTCGCCGTGCTGGGCTCCAACCCGCTCTTCGCGGACAAGGCCGAGACCCAGCCGGGCGGCTTCGAGCAGCGCATCGAGATCTACACCCCGCCGTACCTGTACCGGGGCGACCGCCCGCAGGTCGGTGCCGTCCCGGAGGCGGCCAGGCTGGGCAGCACCGTCGCCGTCGGCACCGCGCGGCCGGAGGCGGTCGCCACCGCCAAGCTGATCCGGCCGAGTTCGGTCACCCACGTGACGGACGTCGAGCAGCGCTCGGTGGCCCTGGACATCACCGGACGGACGGCGGACGGCGTCTCGCTCGCCCTGCCCGGCAACGCCAACCTGCTGCCGCCGGGCTGGTACATGCTGTTCCTGACGGACGCCGCCGGCACCCCGTCGGTCGCCCGCTGGATCCAGGTCACCGGGTAACGGGCGCGGCACGCACCCCGGCCTGCCCGGTCGACCCCGCGCCGACACCCGGGCCCGTCGACGGTACCCGGGCCCATCGCCGACCCCCGGCCCCAACGCGGGCGGCCCCGGCGCGGGCGGCTCAGCGCGCCGCCTGCGCCAGCCCGAGCGCGTACGGCAGCCAGAACTCGCCCGCCCGGGGCTCGCCCCGGCCGCAGTCGCCGTCCGACTCCCCCGGGTTCTTGATCCACAGGTAGGCGTCCACCCCGGGCCGGCCGGTCTCGGTGGTCGGCCGCTCGCCGAGCGCCCGCCCGGACGGGTTGCACCAGGCGTCCCCGCCCAGCGCCCCGTTGCCGCTGCGGCTGGTGTCGATGACGAAGTTCTTCCCGCCCAGGGCCGCGGAGAGCCTGGCGCCGTACGCCGCGTTCCGGTCGGTGTCGTAGAAGTTGGCGACGTTCACGGCGAAGCCGTCCGCCGCCGCGATGCCCGACTTGCGCAGGGCCGTGGCCAGTTCCGCCGGGTCCTGCGCCCAGCCGGGGTTGCCCGCGTCCAGGTAGACCCGGGCGTTCGGGTTCCGCTTCAACTCCTGGACGGCGAAGGCCAGCAGGCCGTACCGCTCGGCGGCCAGGTCGCCCTTGATGCCGCAGTTGTCCAGGGTGTGCGCGACGGCGTCCGGCTCCAGCACCACCCAGGCCCTGCGGTCGCCGAGGGCCTGGGCGACGCCGGTGATCCAGGCGCGGTAGGCGGCCGCGTCGGGGGCACCGCCCGCCGAGTACTGGCCGCAGTCGCGGTGCGGGATGTCGTACGCGACGAAGACCGCCGTCCGGCCCGCCTCGGTGGCCCGCCGGCTCACCTGCTCGGCGATCTCCTTGGCGCCCTGCTCGCCGAGCCACTGCGAGGAGGGCTGGGCGGCGATCCGCAGCAGCGTGTCGGCCTCCGCCGTCCGGCCCTGGCCGCGCAGCGCGGCCACCTGCTGGGCGGCGTTGGTCCGGTCGGAGACGTAGAAGGCCTGCCCGGGGAGCTGGGCCAGGGCCCCGGCCGCACCGGTCCGGTCGGCGCCGGCGCCCGCACCCGCTCCCGTACTCGCCCCCGAGCCCGCCGCCGGGGCGGCACCCGGCGTTCCGCCGCCCGCCGAACCGCCGCAGCCCGACACGGCCGCCAGCACCACGCCGGCCAGCAGCGCCCCCGCGGCCCCCCGCACCGTCCCTGTCCGCCCCAGCCCGCGCACGTACCGCCCCTCCCCGGGACCGGTCCGGCGACCGGTCGGCACCAGCTAAGCACACCCAACCGACGGCCTTCCGAGGGCCTGGTTCCGCGTGCTCGCAGCCCCCTCCGAAAGG
>NZ_JBEXJK010000058.1:10537-28838 GCF_040609095.1 Kitasatospora sp. NPDC004799 | reverse complement strand
GGAGCGGGTGGTCGGTGAGGGCGGCGAGCAGCGCGGGCTCGGCCCCGGCGACGACCACCGCGTGCGTACCGGCCCGGAACAGCGAGAGGTCGTTGCTGGGACGGCGTCGGCGCAGGTCCCGACCGGTGCCTCATGCGGCCGGGACGGCGGGCGGCCGACGGTGGATGGCGTTCCCGGAGCTCCTGGCGAGCAGGAGGCCGGGCCCCGTACGTCCGACACCGAAGGCCGTTTCCATGCGCGACACCCCGTCCGTCCCGACCACCGCCACCGACACCGCCACCCCCGCCGTCCCGCACGCCCGCCGCGCCCCGGTCGGCACCGCGCTCACCGGGCTGCTCGACCGGCAGGCGCGCACCCGGCCGGGCTCGCCGGCCGTCCTCGGCGAGGGCGGTGGCCTCACCTTCCAGGAGCTGGCCGGGACCGCCCGCCGGCTGGCCGCCCACCTGCGCGGCCTGGGCGCCGGCCGGGACGGCTGCGTCGGCCTCTACGTCGAGCCGTCCGTCGAGCTGGTCGCCGGGGCCTGGGGCGTGCTGTACGCCGGGGCGGGCTACCTGCCGCTGTCGCCCGAGTACCCCGAGGACCGGCTCCGCTACATGATCGAGGACAGCGGCACCCGGGTCGTGCTCACCCAGGCGCACCTGCGCGAACGGCTGGCCGGGCTGGTCCCGGCCGGGACGGCGGTCGTCACCTTCGAGGACGCCCCGCCGGTGCGGGACGCGGCGGGGGAGGAGGCCGTCGAGCCGGACGCGCTGGCCTACGTGATCTACACCTCGGGCAGCACCGGCCGGCCCAAGGGCGTGCTGATCGAGCACCGCTCGGTGGTCTCCCAGCTGCGCTGGATGCACTCCGCCGGGTACCTCGACCCCGGGGTCACCGTGCTGCAGAAGACCCCGATGAGCTTCGACGCCGCGCAGTGGGAGATCCTCGCCCCGGCCGTCGGCGCCCGGGTGGTGGCCGGCACGCCCGGCCTCTACCGCGACCCGGAGGCGCTGGTCGCTGCCGTCCGGCGGCACGGGGTGACGGCGCTGCAGTGCGTGCCCACCCTGCTCCGGGCGCTGCTGGACACCGAGGGCTTCACCGGCTGCACCGGCCTGACCCGGCTGTTCTCCGGCGGCGAGGCGCTCTCCCGGCGGCTCGCCCGCGAGCTGGGGGAGGCCCTGCCGCAGGCCGCGCTGGTCAACCTGTACGGCCCGACCGAGTGCACCATCAACGCCACCTCGCACCTGGTCGACCCGGCGGATCCGGCCGACGGCGCCGGCTCGGTGCCGATCGGCCGGCCGGTGGCCGACACCCAGTGCTACGTCCTCGACGAGGACCTGGTGCCGGTGGCCGCCGACGGCGTCGGCGAGCTCTACATCGGCGGCGTCCAGCTGGCCCGCGGCTACCTGAACCGGCCGGAGCTGACCGCGGAGCGGTTCGTCCGCTCCCCGTTCGCCGCCGACGAGCGGCTGTACCGCACCGGCGACCTCGTGCAGTGGAACCCGGACGGCACCCTCCAGTTCGCCGGCCGGGTGGACAACCAGGTCAAGCTGCGCGGCTACCGGGTCGAGCTGGACGAGATCGCCCGCGCGATCGAGGAGCACACCTGGGTGCGCCGCTCGGCCGCCGTCGTCACCGGCGACGACCGCACCGGGCACCCGAACCTGGTCGCCTGCGTGGAGCTCAACCCGCGCGAGGCCGCCCTGATGGACCAGGGCAACCACGGCGGCCACCACCAGTCCAAGGCCAGCAAGCTCCAGGTCAAGGCGCAGCTGTCCGACCCGGGCCTGCGCGACCCGGAGCGGCTGGCGGGCCGCGAGCGGGTCGCGCTGCCCGGCCGCAAGGAGACCGCGGCCCAGCGCCGGGCGGCCTTCGCCCGCAAGACCTACCGCTTCTACGACGGCGGCGCGGTCACCCGGGACGACCTCACCGCGCTGCTCGCGCCGCGCCCGGCCGGCACCTTCGGCCGCGACCCGGCGCTGCTGACCCTGCCCGAACTCGGCCGCGTGCTGCGGTGGTTCGGCCAGTTCCACAGCGAGGAGCGGCTGCTGCCGAAGTACGCCTACGCCTCGCCCGGCGCGCTGTACGCGACCCAGCTGTACCTGGAGACCGGCGGCCTGGACGGGCTCGCGGCCGGGCTGTACTACTACCACCCGGTCGAGCACGTGCTGGTCCGGATCGGGCCCGCCGAGACCCGGGCCGAGCCCTACCTGACGCTGCACTTCTCCGGGAAGCACGGCGCCATCGAGCCGGTGTACAAGAACAACATCCGGGAGGTGCTGGAGTTCGAGACCGGCCACATGCTGGGCGTCCTGGCGGAGGTGCTGCCCGGGTACGGGCTGGACGTGTGCCCGCTCGGCCTCGACCCGGCCGTCCGGGACCGGCTGGACGTCGCCGAGGAGGACCACTACCTGGGCGCCTTCTCGGTCGTCCGGGCCGGCGGCGCGGCGCGGCCCGGGTGCGTCGAGCTGTACGTCCAGGCCCACGAGGGCCGGGTGGACGGCCTGCCGGGCGGCCTCTACCGGTACGCCGACGGCGAGTTGACGCACGTCGCGGACGCGGTGGTGGAGTCCCGGCACGTGATCGCGATCAACCAGGCCGTCTACGCCCGGGCCGCGTTCGGCATCACCGCCGTCAGCCGCGCCGAGGAGGAGTGGCTGGAGTACGTCGAGCTCGGCGCGGAGCTGCACCGCCTCCAGCGCAACGGCCTCGCCCTGGGCCTCATGTCCTCCGGCTACAGCTCCAGGTCCGGCCACCCGCTGCCCGCCGCGCGCCGCATCGACGAGATCCTGGCCGGCCGCGGCATCGCCCCCGGGCCGTCGTACTTCTTCCTCGGCGGCAAGGTGAGCGAGGAGCAGATCCGCAGCGAGGGCATGTACGAGGACACCGTCCACATGAAGGGCCCGGCCGAGATCATCAAGGACGAACTGGCCACCCTGCTGCCCGACTACATGCTGCCCAACCGGGTGCTGGTGATGGACGCCCTGCCGCTCACCGCGAACGGCAAGGTGGACCTCAAGGCGCTGGCCGCCTCCGAGGCCGTCCGCACGGCCGAGGTGCGCGGCGAGTACGTCGCCCCGGCCACCGAGCACGAGCGGTGGCTGGCCGAGGCCTGGGGGACGGCGCTGCGGTACGAGGACGTGTCGGTGACGGACGAGTTCTTCGCCGTCGGCGGGAACTCGCTGATCGCCGTCGCCCTGGTCCACCGGATCAACCGGGAGTTCGGCGTCGCGCTGCCGCTCCAGGTGCTGTTCGAGTGCCCCCGGCTGGGCGACCTGGCCGCGCGCATCTCGCGCGCGCGGGGTGCCGGGGAGGCGGCCGCCTCCCGGCTGATCCCGCTGGTACCGGCGGCCCCCGGGGCGGCCGGCCGGGCGGTGTTCTGCTGGCCCGGACTGGGCGGCTACCCGATGAACCTGCGGCTGCTCGGCCGGGAGGCGAGCGCGGGCCGGGCGTTCTACGGCGTCCAGGCGCACGGCATCAACCCGGGCGAGACGTCGTACCCGACCATCCGGGAGACGGCCGCCGCCGACGTTGCCGAGCTGCGCCGGGTGCAGCCGGAGGGGCCGTACACGCTGTGGGGCTTCTCCTTCGGCGCCCGGGTCGCCTTCGAGGCGGCCTGGCAGCTGGAGCGGGCCGGGCAGCGGGTGGAGCGGCTGCTGCTGATCTGCCCCGGCAACCCGAAGGTGCGCCAGGACGACGGCCGGTCGTGGGGCCGCGAGGCCTCGTACGCCAACCCGGCCTACCTGACCATCCTGTTCGGGGTGTTCACCGGCCGGATCAGCGGCCCGGAGCTGGAACGCTGCCTGGCCGGGACGGTGGACGAGCCGACCTTCGTCGCCTCCGTGCACCGGATGCTGCCGGAGCTGTCGGAGGAGGTGATCCGTCGGATCACCCGGATCGTCGGTGAGACCTACGAGTTCGAGTACACCTTCCGCGAGCTCGCCGAGCGGCGGCTGGAGGCACCGGTGACCGTCTTCAAGGCCGCGGGCGACGACTACTCCTTCATCGAGGGCAGCACCGGCTACTCGGCCGCCCCGCCCGCCGTGGTCGACCTGGCCGCCGACCACTACGGGGTGCTGCGGGAGCACGGGGTGGCCGAGCTGGCCGCCGCGATCCGGGAGGTGGAGCGGATCGACCGTTGAGGTGGACGCGCTCACGGATGGCCCAGCATCCGTGAGCGGGGGAGCCCCTGCGGATAGGGATGGCTCGGCTCACCGCCGATCCCGTCTCCTTCCGAAGGGGCTTTCCGATGTCCGTTCCGACCTCCGCGAAGAACTCCGCCCTGGCCACGGCCTGTTGCGCCCTGCTCCTCGCCCTCCCGCTCGCCCTCGCCCAGCCGGCCACCGCCACCGGCGCCACCACCCCCGAGCAGGCCGCCACCTGCAAGGCCGTGGTCGGCAGCCTGCTCGGCGGCTTCGGCGCCATGCTCGCCGACGTGGCCTGCGTCCCCCAGCCGGCGGCCAAGGCCTGACCCTCCGGCACGGCCGTCGTCAGCGTCCGGAAATCCCCGGGCGGGCCGACCGGACGCTGACGTAGTATCCGGCCCCGTGCAGAGCGACGACACGACCACGACCACGACCGAGAGCGCCCAGGGCGCCGCGAAGCCGAGTGGCCTCCAGGCGATCTGGGCGAACACCCTGGAACCGGTCGCGCCTCTGCCCTGGTACCGGCGGGTGTCCCGCAAGGCCGTGATCGCGGGTGTCGTGGTCGTCGGCCTGTTCACCGCGCTGACCGTGGCGGCGGTGACCGGGGTGGGCGCCCCGACGCGGCACCGGATCGTGCTGGCGGACCGGCTCGGCGGCCAGGTGCGCCTCCCGGAGGAAGGCGACACCCGGGCCCTGCGCGCCGACTACGAGCGGCGGATGACAGCCCTGAGGCCGTACCGGGAGCTGACGGTGGCCGGCTACGGCGCCGAGGGGACGACCGGGACCACGCTGACCGTGGTCGGACTGACCGGCAGCTACCCGGACGTCCGGCGCGAGTTGGACAAGTACTTCGGCCGGCTGGCGGCGAGCGACATGACCCGGGAGACGGTATTCGAGCGCCAGGACTACCCGGCCGGGCCCCTCGGTGGCGCACTGGACTGCGCGGTGCTCGACCATCCGGCAGCCTCCCGGACCACCTGCGCCTGGGCCGACGGCAGCACGGTCGGGATCGTCGTCGACGAGACGGGCGAGAGCACACCCGGGGAACTGGCCCGGCGCACCCTGGACATCCGAGCCGCCGTCGAGGTCGAGGCCGAGGACTGACCGGCCCCCTCCCCGCGCCGCCGCGTCACCCGGCCGCCATGGCGGCCTCGTGGCGCTCCCGGGCGATCCGGGCCAGCACCCCACGGAGCCGGGTGACCGGCTCGTCCGGCCCGCGGGTCTTCACGGCATGACAGTTGGGGCAGAGCACGACCATGTTGGCCGGATGGTCCGGGCCGCCCTCCTTCAGGCCCCGGACGTGGTCGACCTCCACGATCGGGTCCCCGTTGCGGCCGATCTCGTGGAATCCCGGGTGGGCGCAGCCGGGGTTCTCGCAGCGTCCGCCGGCCCGCTCCAGCACGAGCGCCCGGTACACGGGCGACCGCACGGGCTCGGTCGCCCGCACCGCTTGGACGGTCGCGGCGCCGGCCCGGGCCGCCTCCTCGGCCTCAACGCGCCGACGGTAGCTCGGTGCCGGGGTCTCCGGTCGCCCGGCCGAGTCCTCCGGCTCCCGGTTCGCCCACCAGCTCGGCGGTGTCACCGCGTGGACCTTCGCCAGGTCGAAGCCGTGCTCGGTCAGCCGCCACTCGGCGCGCTTGACCTCCTCGTCGGTGAACAACTCCCTGAACCAGGGCAGGCACACCGCGAATTCGAGGCTCGCGTCGAGCCTCCCCTTCTCCCACAGCGTGGCGAAGCCCGAGGAGGTGTGCCGGTCCGAGGCCAGCAGGGACCTGGCGGCCCCGATCGGGTCGGTCCTGACCATCGTGTCGAACTGCTTCGGGTTGTACCCGATCCTCCGGAGCTCCGGTATGCCGCTCAGCAGGTAGTCCTGGAACCTGGTGCTGAGAGTGCTGTCGTGCCGCACAGTGCCGCCTCCCGGGCGCTCCGAGCCCCTCCCGTGCGCCGGTGGTGATGCTACCGGCGGGGCGGCTGCGGCGGTCAGGCGATTCGGGTCGGGGTGTCCTGGAGGGTGTGGCCGGTGGTGGTGAGGAGAGTGGTGAGGGCGGTGGGGGTGAGGGTGTGGGGGGTGCGGAGGAAGAGTTCGTCGGCGGTGGGGTGGGCGTGCAGGGAGAGCAGGGTGATCTGGTGGTCGGCGAGGGTGGTGGGGGTGTGGGCGAGGGTGGTGGTGCGCACGCGCCAGAGGGTGGTCGGCGGCGGGGCGTGGGGTGACCACCAGGTGTGCAGGAGGACGGCGGTGAGCAGGGCGAGGGCGGAGCCACCGAGGACGACCGGGCCGTCGGGGCCGTGCAGGACGACCTTCGCGATCAGGTCGGCGGCGGTGACGGACAGGAAGGCGGCGGCGAGCTCGACGGTGTCGCGGCGCCAGCGGCGGGTACGGCGGACAGAGGGCTTCGAGTGCTCCATGGCGTCCACCGTGCCCGACCGGTGTTTCCCGTTCACGACCCGGTCGTGACCTGCCGGTTAAGATCCATCACGGTGTGTTACGCGAGCAGATCGCGGGCGGCGGCCCTGACCTCGGCGAGCAGCAGGTGGAGATCCTCCTCCGTGGTGGTGGCGTTGAGGAGGCAGGCGCGGAGCATCTCGGCGGTGCCGAGGCGGGCGCCGGTGACGAACACCCGGCCGCGCCGCTGGACGGCGACCGGCAGTTCGCGGTTGAGGGCGTCGCGGGCGGCCTCGTCCAGGCCCGGGGCGCGGTGGCGGAACGCCACGATCGAGGTCTGCACCTCGGCGAGCAGCTCCAACTCCTCGTCCGCCTCGACGAGTTCACCGAGGCGACGGGCCAGTGCGGTGCACCGGGCGATGTCCCGGGCGAGGCCGGTGCGGCCCTTGTGGGCGATGGTGGCCCAGACCTTGAGGGCCCGGAAGGGGCGGGTCTGCTCGGTGCCGTACTCGGAGAACCAGCCGAGCGAGCCGGCCGCCTCGTCGCGCAGGTAGGACGGGACGAGGCTGAAGGTGCCGCGCAGCTCCTCGGTGTCGCGGACCAGCGCGCAGCCGCAGTCGACCGGGACGCCGAGCCACTTGTGCGGGTCGAGGGCGAGCGAGTCGGCGCGCTCCAGGCCGGCGTAGCGGTGGGCGACGGCCGGGTCGAGCCGGCCGAAGGCGCCGTATGCGCCGTCCACGTGCAGCCACAGGCCGTGCTCCGCGCAGAGGTCGGCGATCGGGTCGAACGCGTCCACCGCGCCGGTGCCGACGGTGCCGGCCGAGGCGACCACCAGGAAGGGCAGCAGGCCGGCCGCGCGGTCGCGTTCGAGGGCCGAGCGCAGGTCGGCGAGGTCCAGCCGGCCGTCGGGGCCGGTGGCCACGGTGCGCAGCTGCCTGCTGCCGAGGCCGAGGAGCTCGGCGGCCTTGCGGACGCAGGAGTGGGTCTCGCCGGTGACGTAGCCGACCAGCGGCGGCAGGCCCGCCAGGCCCTCCTCGCGGACGTCCCGGCCGGCCCGCCGGGCGGCGCGGTCGCGGGCGGCGGCGAGGCAGACGATGGTCGCCATCGAGGTGCCGGAGGTGAGCAGTCCGCCGCCGGCCGGGTGCGGGAAGCCGACCAGCTCGGCGATCCAGCGGACCACGGCGCGCTCCAGGTGGACGTCGGCGTGGTCGCCGCCGGCCGAGCTGGGGTTCATCGCGGCGGCGGCGAGGGTGGCGAGCACCCCGGCCGGGGCGGGGGCGGAGTTGACCCAGCCGAAGAAGCGCGGGTTGCCGTTGCCCATCGGGTGCGGCAGCACGTCCCGCCCGATGGCGCCGATCAGCTCGTCGAGCGGGCGGCCCTCGGCGGGCAGCGGGGCGTCGAGCAGGGCCCGGCGGGCGCTCTCGTCCATGGGCTGCCAGACCGGCCGCCCGGGCAGCTCGGCGAGGTAGTCGGAGACCAGGTCGGCGGTGGCGTGGGCGGCGCGGCGGAAGTCGGCGCCGGGGAGGTCCTCGGTGGTCATGGCGTGCTCCAGGGAGGCCGGGGGACGGTCGGGCGAGGCGCGGCGTCCTTGGCGCACCCTGATCAGGCGATGATCGGGCGATCCTACGCAAAGGGCCCGCGCCGTGCGGCGCGGGCCCTCATGGTGGGACGGGGAGGCCGGTCCGCGGGACCGGCGGGCGTCAGTCCAGCGAGCTGGACAGGCCGCTCGCCGAGCGGCAGTAGCCCTGCATCTCCTTGTTGGTGATCTTGGCGCAGAGCCGTCCGGCCGCGCCCCCGTCGGTGTAGTTGACCGTGTAGTAGCTGACCAGGCCCTCGGCGCAGGCCTTGCGCTGCCAGCCGTCGGCGGCGGTGGCGCACTGCTCGGCGGCCCAGTCCTCGCGGTCCAGGTTGTACTTCATGGTGCGCGAGCCGACACCGCGGCTGCAGTCCACCGCCCCGCCGCTGGCCTTGCCGTTGAGGCACCACTTGAGGGCCTCGGCGTAGACCTCGGGGTGGTTCGGGTAGTCGTGCGAGGACAGGAAGAAGGTCGGGGCGTAGAAGAAGCAGGCGGACTGGAACAGCGACGGCTGGTCCTTGCACGGGTAGAGCGGGTCCTGGGCGAGCTTGTCGGCGGGCAGGTTGGCCTTGGCCTGCTCGTCCTCCTCGTCCGGGCCGAAGAGCTGCATGAACAGGCCCTCGGAGCAGCGGATCCTGTTCTGGTCGGAGGGGAACTTGTTGCACAGGTCGCGCGCCTTGGCGACGTCCTGCTTGACCACGAACATGGTGCCGTGGCCGACGCCGTGGATGCAGGGCCCGGAGTTCTTGGGCGCGCAGAGCTTGAGCAGGTCCGTCTCGGGCTGGGTGGAGGCGTTGAGCATCTCCTCGACCGCGCCGTGCAGGTAGCCGGCCGCGCAGGTCTCGTGCGGGAAGGAGATGACCTTCTGGAAGTCGGCGTTGAAGCGCTTGACCGCCGAGTGGCCGAGCTCGTGCGCGATCGGGTGGCAGAAGCGCACGGTGTACGGCTTCTCCTTGCTGATCCGGTCGAGGTCGGCCAGGGCGACGCCGGGGTCGGTGGCGTCCATCTCGGCCATCAGCTTGTTGCGCAGCGTGGAGCGGGTCCACACCGCCGGGTCGCCGGTCGGGGTGGCGCTCGCGGGGCCGGCCGCGGCCGGCTGGGCGCCGGTGGCGGGGGCCCCGGGGGTGGCGGCGGCCCGGGTCGAGGTGGCCGCCGCGGGCGACCAGTCGGTGACGGCCACCGACCCCAGGCCCAGGACGCCCAGGAGCAGGGCGGTGAGAATCGCGAAGACTCGCGGCTGCATGACGGGATCCCCCGGCGGATCGAGATGAACGTTTCGCTCCCATCCTGACGGCACGTGAGCGGGTGGTCCGCGAATTCGCCCGCCATTCGGGAGGTGTCGGCGACGCTATCGCACGGTCGGACCGTCCGGCCCGGCGGGATGGTTCCGCACAATCACCCGAACGGAGTACGGGGGCGCGGGCGCCGTCCACTGCGCCGTCCGGGTGGCGGCGGCTGCGCCCCGGTGCTCCGGTGCTCCCTCCGGTGCTCCCTCCGGTGCTCCGGTGCTCCGGCATCCTCACGTGACGTGCACGGCCCCGGTGGTCACAGCTCCAGCGTCACCCGGTAGTCCGTCAGCCAGGCGTCGAAGTCCAGCGCCAGGTCCACGGCGAGCCGGACGGACTGCGGGTCGGTGTCCGGGGCGAGCGCGTCGGCGAGGCGCCGCCGGTCGAGCAGTTCCAGGGCCGGGGAGGTGCGCCGGGCGGCGAGCCGGGCGAGTTCGGCGCGCAGCTTGGCCGGGTAGTGCGGGTCGGTGGTGACCGGGTACGGGGCCTTCGGCCGGTCGGCGACCGCGGCCGGCAGCACGTCCCGGACGGCGGCCCGCAGCAGGCTCTTCTCCCGTCCGTCGAAGGACTTCATCGCCCACGGGGTGTTGAAGACGTACTGGACCAGCCGGTGGTCGCAGAACGGCACCCGCACCTCCAGGCCGTTGGCCATGCTCATCCGGTCCTTGCGGTCGAGCAGGATGCAGACGAAGCGGGTCAGGTTGAGGTACGAGATCTCGCGCATCCGCCGCTCCAGCGGATCGGCCGCCGGCAGGTGCGGGACCTCGGCGAGCGCCTCGCGGTAGCGGGCCCGGCGGTAGCCGTCCAGGTCGAGCTTGCGGAGCAGCTCGGCGTCCAGGAGGTGCTCGCGCGGGGTGGCCCCGCCGCCGGCGATGCCGGTCAGGCCGAGCACCCAGGGGAAGTCCTCGACGGCGACGGCCTCCGGGTCGTGGAACCAGCGGTAGCCGCCGAAGAGCTCGTCCGCGGACTCCCCGGACAGCGCGACGGTGGAGTGCCGGCGCACGCCCCGGAAGAGCAGCAGCAGCGAGGTGTCCATGTCGCCGACGCCGTTCGGCAGGTCGCGGGCGCGCAGCACGACGGAGCGCCGGGACGGGTCGGTCAGGTCGGCCGCGTCCAGCTCGACCACGCTGTGGTCGGCGCCGACGTGGTCGGCGAGCAGCCGGGCGAACGGGCCGTCCGGGGTCTGCCGGACGTCGCTGGCGTGGAAGTTCTCGCTCTGCCCGGCGAAGCCGACCGAGAAGGAGCGCACCGGGCCGGCCCCGGCGGCGTCCAGCGTCCGGGCGGCGAGGGCGGTGACGGCGCTGGAGTCCAGGCCGCCGGAGAGCAGCGAGCAGAGCGGGACGTCCGCCTCCAGCTGGCGGTGCACGATGTCGTCCAGCAGGGCCCGGACGGTGGCGACGGTGGCCTCCAGGCCGTCGCGGTGCTCGCGGGCCTCCAGCGCCCAGTAGCGGCGGGCCGTGAGGCCCTCGCGGCGCACCCGCAGGACGTGCCCGGGCCGGACCTCGTGGATGTCCCGGTACGGGGTGAGGCCGGGGGTGCGGGTGTAGCCGAGCAGCTCGCGCAGCCCGTCCAGGTCCACCACCGGACGGACGGCGGGGTGGGCGAGCAGGGCCTTGACCTCGGAGCCGAAGACCACGCCGTCCGGGGTGCGGTGGTAGTACAGGGGCTTGACGCCCATCCGGTCGCGGACCAGCAGCAGCTCCTCGCGCCGGACGTCCCAGACCGCGAAGGCGAACATGCCGTTGAGCCGCTCGGCCAGGTGCTCGCCCCACTCCAGGTAGGCGCGCAGCACGACCTCGGTGTCGCTGCGGGTGCGGAAGCGGTGCCCGGCCGCCTCCAGGTCCGCGCGCAGCTCGCGGTGGTTGTAGACCTCGCCGCTGTAGGTGAGCACGGCCAGCGTCCGGCCGTCGTGCTCGACCGTCATCGGCTGGACGCCGCCCGCGATGTCGATCACCGCGAGCCGCCGGTGGCCGAGCGCGGCGTGCGGCTCCAGGTGCACGCCGCCGGCGTCCGGGCCGCGCCGGAGCTGGGTGGCCGTCATCGCGTCGAGCACACCCCGCTCGGCGGTGAGGTCGCGCTCGAACGCGACCCATCCGGTGATCCCGCACATCCGCAAGCCTCCGGTCTTCCGCTTCGTGTTCAGGGGGTCACGCTACGTGCGGAGTTGGCGCGGCTTCAAGGGGCTTTCGGGAACGGTGGCGAACGGGCGGCCGTTCGACGGACGATTGTGAAGGAGTTGTGGATGTGGGCTGAAAGTCGTAATGTCTGCCCGATTTCGGGCAGGAACTTTGGCTTCGGCGGTCCGTCCGACCTAGGCTCCTCACTCGTGCCGAGCTCACCCCACCCTCACGAAGACCTCCTCGCCCACCTCACCCGGACCAGCCCGCTCGGGCCCCGGGAGGCGGCGCGGGTCGTGGCGGAGGTGCTGGCGTACTTCTCCGAGAGCACCGAGGAGTACGTGCGCCGCCGCCACACCGAGCTCCAGGCACGCGGTCTGACCAATGAGCGGATCTTCGCCCGGCTGGCCGAGGAGCTGCCCCAGCGCCGGGTCTCGGCGCCGGAGCTCTCGGCCCGCCAGCTGCGGCGGATCGTCTACGGCTGAGCCGTCGTCGTTCCCGGCCTCCCGGCCTTCCGGCGGTCCTCCCGACCTCCAGACCTCCCGACTTCCGAAGACTTCGAAGAGGAGACCACGCATGTGCGGAATCGTGGCCTACATCGGCCCCAAGGACGCGACCCCCTTCCTGCTGGAGGGCCTGGCGCGGCTGGAGTACCGCGGCTACGACTCGGCCGGCGTCGCCGTCACCGGGCGCACCGGGGGGATCAAGCTCCGCAAGGTGAAGGGCCGGGTCGCCGACCTGGCCGCCGCCGTGCCGGCCCGGTTCAAGGGCACCACCGGCATCGGTCACACCCGCTGGGCCACCCACGGCGTCCCCAGCGACGCCAACGCGCACCCGCACCTGGACGGCGCCGAGCGGATCGCCGTCGTCCACAACGGCATCATCGAGAACGCCGACGAGCTGCGCGCCAAGCTCACCGCCGAGGGCGCGGTGTTCCGCTCCGAGACCGACACCGAGGTGCTCGCCCACCTGGTCGCCGCGAACGTGGCCGAGGGCGTCGAGCTGGAGGAGGCGGTGCGCGCCGCGCTCGGCCGGGTGGTCGGCACCTACGGCATCGCGGTGCTCGACGCCGAGCAGCCGGACCGGATCGTCGTCGCCCGCAACGGCAGCCCGATCGTGCTGGGCATCGGCGAGAAGGAGATGTTCGTCGCCTCGGACGTCTCCGCGCTGGTCCGGTACACCCGTCAGGTCGTCCACCTGGAGGACGGCGAGCTGGCCACCGTCCGGGCCGACGGCTTCCGCACCTTCACCGAGGACGCCCGCACCACCCACCGTCAGCCGTCCACCGTGGACTGGGAGGTCGACTCCTACGACACCGGCGGCTTCGAGCACTTCCTGCTCAAGGAGATCCACGAGCAGCCCGGCTCGGTCGAGCGCACCCTGAGCGGCCGGCTGGACGAGCGCTTCGCCACCGCGCACCTCGGCGGGCTCAACCTGGACGCCCGGGAGCTGCGCGAGATCCGCCGGGTGAAGATCCTCGGCTGCGGATCGGCCTACTACGCGGGCGAGATGGGTGCGCAGCTGATCGAGGAGCTGGCCCGGATCCCCGCGCACAGCGAGCCGGCCTCGGAGTTCCGCTACCGCAACCCGGTGATCGAGGCGGACACCCTGTACGTCGCGGTCAGCCAGTCCGGCGAGACCTACGACACGCTGGCCGCCGTCCAGGAGGTCAAGCGCAAGGGCGGCCGGGTGCTCGGCGTCGTCAACACGGTGGGCAGTGCTATCGCCCGAGAGTGTGATGGTGGTATCTACCTGCACGCCGGTCCGGAGGTGTCGGTCGCCTCCACCAAGGCGTTCACCTCCACCGTGGTCGCCTTCGCGCTGCTCGCCCTGCACTTCGGGCGCATCCACGACCTGTCGCCCGCCGACGGGCGACGGATCGTCTCGGCGCTCCAGGCGCTGCCGGACCAGATCCGCGAGGTGCTGGAGCAGAGCGAGGCCATCGCCGAACTCGCCGCCGAGTACGCCGAGTCGGCGGGCATGATGTTCATCGGCCGGGTGCGCGGCTACCCGGTCGCCCGCGAGGGTGCGCAGAAGCTCAAGGAGATCTCCTACGTGCACGCCGAGGCCTACCCGGCGAGCGAGCTCAAGCACGGTCCGCTGGCGCTGATCAGCCCCGAACTGCCCACCGTGGCACTGGTTCCGGACGACGAGCTGCTGGACAAGAACCTGACCACGCTGGGCGAGATCAAGGCCCGCTCCGGGCGGGTCATCGCCGTCGCCCACCGGCGGCCGGAGGAGAAGCTCGCGGACCACTGCATCCTGGTGCCCAAGAGCGAGCCCGAGCTGGACCCGCTGCTGCTCAACATCCCGCTCCAGCTGCTGGCCTACCACGCCGCGGTCGCGCTCGGCCGGGACGTGGACAAGCCGCGCAACCTGGCGAAGAGCGTGACGGTGGAGTAGGCGTTCCGCGTCCTGGGGGAGGACGCCGGGCACGGACCCGCGGGTCCCGGTCGCTGTGCGGACGGCCGGGGCCCGCGTTCGTTCGGGCCGCCCTGGCGGTCAGAACACCGAGCACCCGGAGAGGGTGGTCAGGGTGTCCAGGGCGGCGACCGCGGCGACCGAGTTGCCGGCCTGGTCCAGGCGCGGTCCCCAGGCGCAGACGGCGGCGCGGCCCGGGAGTATGGCGAGGATGCCGCCGCCGACGCCGCTCTTGCCCGGCAGACCGACCCGGAAGGCGAACTCGCCGGCCGCGTCGTAGGTGCCGCAGGTGAGCAGCACGGCGTTGATCCGCTTGGTCTCGCTGCGGGACATCAGCCGGGTGCCGTCGGCGCGCACGCCGTAGCGGGCGAGGAAGGAACCGGCCAGCACCAGGTCGCGGCAGCTGGTGGCGATGGCGCAGTGGGCGTAGTAGTGCTCCAGGACGGTCTCGACCGGGTTCTCCAGATTGCCGTGGCTGGCGATGAAGTGGGCCAGCGCGGCGTTGCGGTGGCCGTGTTCGGCCTCCGAGGCGGCGACCACCGGGTCGGTGTCGAGCAGCGGGTTGCCGGACTCGCGGCGCAGGAACTCCCGTACCGCGCCGGAGGCGTCGCCGGTCATGGTGTGCAGGCGGTCGGTGACCACCAGGGCGCCCGCGTTGATGAACGGGTTGCGCGGGATGCCGTGCTCGGTCTCCAGCTGCACCAGGGAGTTGAACGGGTTGCCGGACGGCTCGCGGCCGACGCCCTGCCAGAGCGTGTCGCCGCCGTAGGCCACCGCGAGGGCGAGCGAGAACAGCTTGGAGACGCTCTGGACGGAGAACGGCCGCTCCCAGTCCCCGACGCCGTACAGCTCCCCGTCGACGGTGGCGACGGCCATGCCGAAGGCCTCCGGGTCGGCGGTGGCGAGGGCCGGGATGTAGTCGGCGACCCGGCCCCGGCCCGTGGTCGCCCGGGCGGCCGCCTCGGCGGCCTCCAGCAGCACCGGCCAGTCCAGGATCTCTCCGCCGGGCACACCGTTCAACGCTTCTCCTCCACCGGCACCGACTGGGGACATGACCGGGACCGGGCGCGCGGTGCGGGTGCGTCCGGTCCGACCAGGATTATCCGTGTTTCGGGCGGGGGTGTCGGGAGGGGGGTCTCGTTCGGTGCTGTGCGGTGTCGGGCGGTTGCTCACGGCGCGGTGGCTACGGCATGTCGGCTACGGCGCGGTTGCTACGGTGCGTTGGTGGGGGCCTGGACGGGCGGGCCGGTGAGCAGGGTGCCGGTGTCCGAGTACGGCCGGCCGTTGGGGACGCAGCCGTGCAGTCCCTTGATCTGCTGCATCATCACCGGCGCCGGGGCGCCCGGGCCGGGGCAGTCGACGTGGCCGTTGCCGAGGATGTGGCCGACCTCGTGGTTGATCGCGAGCGCGTGGTACAGCTCGGGCCGGCCCTGGTAGAACTCGGACAGCTCGTTCCAGCGCTTGAGGTTGATGACCACCTGGTGGGTGACGCCGCAGTTCACCCAGCCGCCGGTGTCCAGCCCGTACTGGCCGCAGATCCGGTCGGTGGACTTCGGGGTGGCCAGGTAGACGGTGAAGTCCACCGGGTCGGCGGGCATCCGCTGGAACGAGGCCGCGCCGCCGGCCGCCCAGCCCTGCTTGACGTCGCCGAGCACCGCGTCCACCTCGGCGGCGAACTGCGCCGGGCTCTCCGCGATCCCGTCCTCCACCCGTACCTTGTAGCGGTACAGGTGCTCGCCGGTGCCGAAGCGGGCGGAGCCGCCGGGGGCGGTGGTGAACGCCAGCCGGTCGTCGTCCCCGCCGTGCCACGGCTGCCACCAGAGCAGCCCGGCGGTCAGCGCCGCGACCAGCGCGAGGGCGAGCGCGCCGTGCCGGGGCGTCCAGCGGGCCGGCCGCGCCGGCGCCCTCAACGGGCCGCTCCCGCGGTGTCGGCGTGGGCGTGGACCGGGGCGGTGATGGACATCGGGGGTGCTCCAGGACGGGATCGGCGGGCCGGGGCGGCCGATCGCGGCCGGGCCGTCGCCCGGGTGTGCGAAACGGTGGTACCTGGAGGAACGGGACGGGGCGGGGCGGCGGTTCAGGACGTGGCGTGCGCCACTGGTCTGCCGGTCGGGAGGGTCGCTCTGGCGGACGGGAGGGCCGCTCTGTCGGACGGGAGGCCCGGGCGGTTCCCGGAACCGCTCGATGGTGTCACCCGGGCGGCGTGTCCCTGGGCGGCGCCGTCGGAATCCGGTGTCGTAGGGCGGGTCGACCCGCCCGGGTCGATTCGTCGGGTGATCCGTCCGGGTCGTCCCGTCCCGTCCGGCCTGCCATCGGAGGCGCCGTCATGTCCACCACCGCTGTCTTCACCGTCGACGGCATGAGCTGCGGCCACTGCGAGAAGACCGTCAGCGCCGGGCTCGCCGTCCTGCCGGGCGTCACCGACGTCAGCGCCGACGCGCCGAGCGGGCGGGTCACCGTGGCCTCCGCGCAGCCGCTGGACGAGGGGCTGGTCCGCGACGTGGTCGACGGGGCCGGGTTCACCTTCGTCGGGCGGGCCTGAGGGGCCTGAGGGCCTGAAGGGCTGAGCGGGGGCGGGGCCGGAGCCCGTCGGGTCGTCGACGGGTCCCGGTGCCCCGGTGTCCTGCTTCAGCCCATGCTCTTCGCGCCGTCCAGGGACTCGCGGATGATGTCGGCGTGACCGGCGTGCTGGGCGGTCTCGTTGGCGATGTGCAGCAGCACCCGGCGGGCCGACCACTCGGCGTCCGCCTCGAACCAGGGGGCCTTCGGCAGCGGCTGGGTGGCGTCCAGGTCGGGGAGGGTGGCCACCAGCTCGTCGGTGTGCCGGGCCACCTCCTCGTACGCGGCGAGGACGCCGGCCAGCGTCTCGCCGGGCAGCATCCGGAACTCGTCCGCGCGGCGGGCGAGGTCCTCCTCCGTCCAGTTGGTGAAGTCGGGCATCGCGGACGGGCCCTCCACGATGAACGCTGCCCAGAGGCGCTCGACGTTGGTCACGTGCTTGATCAGGCCGCCCAGACACAGCTCGCTCGCACAGGTCCGCAGGCCGGCCTGCTCGTCGGTGAGGTCGCGGGTGGTGAAGCGCAGGAAGTGCCGCTGCTTCTCCAGGGACACCAGGAGGTCGGCGCGCTCGCCGGTGAGGTTCTGGGGGGCGGTGGTCTCGGTCATCGTCATGGCCTCTCGTTCGGGTCCTGGCCTGGGTCCTGTTCCGGGTCCTGTTCCCAGGTCCTGTTTCCCGGGGACTCCCTCGGACAGGAACAACGTTACGGACGATTGCGGTCACTTCCTGTCCTGAATCCCAGGGAGAATCGATGCATGGCGAACACCAGCACCCGGACGCTGCGACTGCTCTCCCTGCTCCAGACCCACCGGTACTGGCCGGGCGGGGAACTGGCCGACCGGCTCGGCGTCTCCGTCCGCACCCTGCGCCGCGACGTCGACCGGCTGCGCGAACTCGGCTACCCCGTCGAGGCGCAGCGCGGCGTCGACGGCGGCTACCAGCTGGCCGCGGGCGCGGCGCTGCCCCCGCTGGTGATCGACGACGAGGAGGCGGTGGCCCTCGCGGTGGGCCTCCAGGCGGCGGCCGAGAGCCCGGTGGAGGGGGTCGCGGAGGCCTCGGTGCGGGTGCTGGCGAAGGTCGTCCAGGTGATGCCGGCCCGGCTGCGCCGACGGGTCGAGGCGCTGCGCGCGATGACCGTCCCGGTGGACTGGGGGACCGGGGCGGGCGCGGGCGTCGACCCGGACGTCCTGACGGTGGTCGCGCTGGCCTGCCGGGACGGCGAGCGGGTCCGGTTCTCGTACACGGCCGCCGACGGGCGCGGCACGGAGCGGCACGTCGAACCGCACCGGCTGGTCTGCCTGCACCGCCGCTGGTACCTGGTCGCGTACGACCTCGACCGGGCCGACTGGCGCAGCTTCCGCCTCGACCGCCTCGCCACCCCGTCCGGCAGCGGCGCCCGCTTCGCCCCGCGCCCCCTCCCGGCCGCCGACGCGGCGGAGTTCGTCCGCGCGGGCCTCCACGGGATGCCCCGGCCGCACCGGGTCGAGGCCCTGGTCGACGCCCCGGCGGACGCCGTCCGGGCCCGCGTCGGCCGCTGGGCCGACGTGGAACCCGTCACCCCGCACCGCTGCCGCCTGCTGATGACCGCCGACTCCCTCGACTGGCCCGCCATGGCCCTCGGCTCCCTCGGCGCCGAGTTCCAGGTCCTCGCCCCCGACGCCCTACGAACCCTGCTCACCGACTGGAGCGCCCGCTTCGCCCGCGCGGCGGAGGAGTAGAAAGTCAGCGGGGCCGACTTTTGGTGTCGGCAGCCACCCTGCTCGGGCTGGGCTGCCCCGCGGTGCCCATCCTGCGGCGCGGCTGGGCGTGATGGTGGAGTGGGAAGTCGGGCCCGCCG